>CAXUOL010000451.1:0-5925 GCA_964252435.1 uncultured Nostoc sp. | reverse complement strand
TAAGGGGGGTAAAACGCTTGTGGAATAAGTGTTTGAGCTTAAGTTGACACCAATGGGCACTGCCGTGCCCCTACACCCGGTGATATAATGTTGTACCGCATCTGAATGGGAACCGCTATATATAGCAACCTTTTTGACCTTTATTATCTATCTAACTCACGTTGTTTGAAGATATCAAGCCCAGTAAAAATCTTGAGTTCTGTTTTGAAATCTATACACAAAAGAAAAGACGCAAAGGATAAATTTGCGTCTTCTTTTAAGATTTTAAAAAATTAGAAACTGAATGTGGTTCTCAATGCACCAATAACTACATCATCATTAGTGTCGTTATGATCTGGAGATGTTAACCAGATGACTCCAGGAGTAATGGTGATATTGTCACTCAGCTTATACTGGTAGAAAGCCTCAAGATGATAGGATGTATCAGGATCGCTATCCAACCCTGCGATGTTAGAACTTGTTAATTTAGGCTCCATACCAGCGATGATACCTGCTAAGTTACCTTTTTTACCGAGGTCAGGGAAGCCAAGGGTGACAGCGTAGTTCCAAATATCAACGTCTCCACGGGTTCCTCTCAAGCTTTGGCTGTTGGTGTATCCAGCCCAACCACCCAAGACGATATTATCAGTGATGCCAATGGATGCTTGAACGCCGTAAGAATTACTGGAAAATCCTACTTGATCTTCTGGTAAACCCTGGATAGCTGCTATATCCTGGAAAGTGGCGGCATTGCTACCTGTGAGTAGTGGTTGGTTGTAAGAATTGATGTAAGTTAAACCGATAGAAATGCGATCGCTTGGTTTAACTGTCAGCTGTGCCAACGCACCATAAGAACCATTGAACAAACCATTATTGAGTGTAGGGTTATTAGCTGTACCACTCAAATACCCTAGACTTAATGCCAATTTTTCACTGAACTCGTATGTGACTCCCAACCCCGCGCCATTTATTTGGTTATAAATTGGGTTACGCGTACCAAAGGTAGACAAAGCACCAAAAGCGCCATCACCATCAAAGAGATTGACGGTACTGGTAAGGTCGTCTGCTGCACCAGCATTGGCAATAGCGACAACCTCTGTTTTTTCACCCAAGGGAAATCTGTAGAACAATGCATCTATCGCAGCATCAGTAGTACCATCCTCGCCAGCAAAAAATAAGTTACCTTCTGGCGTACCAATGTTAGGGCTGAGAATATTATTAGCCTGGATTCTGGTAAACAGCGTATCTTTCCCTGTGAAGCTGGTTACTAATTCTAACCGTGCCCGTACCCCTAAAGTTGTATTCTCGTCTGTAATTTCTGCACCATTGACTGTATTTCCTGACAACACATCGCTGACGACTGCGACAACTTGTCCTTGCAATTTGGTTGTGGTTGAGAACTGATTGGCCTCCAATTCAGCATTTCGCACTTCTACTGCATCCACACGACCTCGGAGTGTCGCCAATTCTGCGGAAAAATCTTCTTGCAGCTTTTGTAATGTGGCTAAATCTTGTTTACTAACTAAATCGCCAGTGGCTGTAGCAATAAGTTCGTTAACGCGATCGAGACAAGCATTCAAACCAGCAGCAAACTCATATCGCGTTAATGCTCGATTACCGCGATAAGTGCTATTTGGGTATCCTGCAATACAGCCATAGCGCTCAACTAAGGACTGCAATGCTTGAAATGCCCAGTCAGTGGGTTGTACATCAGAAAATTGAGACACGGAGGTAACTTGTCCCATTCTCTGATCTGGCGCGATGTTCGTAGCTCTTGCATCTGGATTAGCTAAAACTTGCGGTTGATTGATTTCAGACTTACCCGATGTTTCACCTGCAAATGTAGCAGTATTCACAAATAGCATGACACCGCAGACTGCTGGACTAACTAGCAGATATTTCCAGAATTTTTGCATTTCTCTCCTCACACTGAATCTCCAACTCACACCCAAATCACGTTTTTTAAACGTGTATCTTATGAGAATATTTGTCAGCAATCTTATCAGAAGTAAGCAACCTTTTTAACAAAAAAGTCAATAAATCCTAATTATTCAGGGAAAACTAAATTGCAGAGCGCTATACCGTCTGAAAAAGTTTTGTTGTTATTCATTACACAGGAAACCCAGAATAATATTATATGACTAAAATGAGAATGAGAATTATTATATTATAAAGTTGTCAATAGGAATTTTGACAGAAGCGAGTCAGCATCCGTTTTGGGGAGAAAATACGTGATTGTAAATTGGAGAGAAATTAGAACAAGCAGGCAAAGAAGCGGCATCTTGCCCATAATTGCTCTGCTGATGTTGTCGATGGCTACTGGGTGTAGCCAATCGAATCCAAATCAGGGAACAACTTCCGAACAGTCGCCGCAAGCACAGGAAGCTGCTTCTACTCCACAGGCACTATCGGGAAAAACTAAAGTAGTAGCGACATTTTTGCCGATATATTTGTTTACTAAGGCAGTAGCTGGGGATGTGGCAGATGTAGAAATTCTAGTGCCACCTGGTACGGAGGTACATGAATACCAAGCGACACCAGCAAATGTCAAAGCGATCGCTACTGCTAAGGTGTTAGTAAAAAATGGTTTAGGCTTGGAGGAATTTCTGGAAGGTACTGTCAAAAATGCTCAAAATCCCAAATTAACTGAAATTGATGCAAGTATTGGTATTAAACCCTTAAATGAAATTTCACCTGTTGTCAAAACGACGCCAGATGAAAAAGAGCACGAACATAGTCAGGGTAATCCTCACGTTTGGTTAGATCCAGTTTTGGCAAAACAGCAGGTAACAAACATTCGAGATGGATTAATTGCTGCTGACCCGGCGAACAAAGCTACTTACGAAGCAAATGCTACAGCTTATATTAAAGAATTAGAAAGTTTAAATAGCGAATTTCAACAGACTTTGCAGAAAAATCCCAGTTGCACCTTTATTACCTTTCATGATGCATTTCCATATTTAGCTAAACGCTATAACCTCAAGCAAGTTGCGGTGGTGCAAATTCCCGAAGATCAACTTTCACCAACAGATGTCCAAAATGCCGTCAACGCCGTGAAAAAATACAAAGTTAAAGCTTTATTTAGCGAACCAGGAGTAGATAATAAACTGCTGACCAGCCTCTCTAAAGACTTAAAAATAACTTTGCGTACTCTCGATTCTCTAGAAACTGGCGAAACAGATCCACAGCATTATTTCAAGGCAATGAAAGCTAATTTGCAAACTCTGGAAACATCGTGTAAATAGATTTGTCAGTTGTCCTTTGCAAATGACTAATGACTAATGACCAATGACCAATGACCAATGACTAATGACTAATGACCAATGACCAATGACATTCCTATTTTGAAAGTAGAAGGATTAACTGTTTATCAAGGCAGCTATCTAGCTGTTCGAGATGTTTCCTTTGAATTATTACCAGGAACAGATACAGCCATTGTCGGTCCCAATGGTGCTGGTAAAAGTACCCTGGTAAAAGCGGTTTTAGATTTGATACCTCGAAGTGCTGGGACGATTGAAATGTTGGGTCGTCCAATTTCTAGATTGGGGCATTTACGCCACACGTTGGGCTATATGCCGCAAAACTTCATTTTTGACCGTAGCTTTCCCATTTCTGTCAGCGAATTGGTGGGACTGGGATGGACTAAGGAAGGGAAAAAAAAGAATTCATTTTGTTTCAAGCTGTGGAGACAAGATCGGGAAAAATTGGCAGCAGTAACAGAAGCTTTACGGCGAACTGATGCTTATCATTTACAGCATCAAGCTATTGGTACTCTTAGTGGCGGTCAACTCAAGCGGGTTTTATTAGCTTATTGTTTGGTAATGCCTCGGAAACTCTTAGTACTAGATGAAGCTTTTGCTGGTGTTGATGTGCAAGGTGCAGCAGATTTTTACGCTTTGTTAAATGAATTAAAGCGAGAGGAAGGTTGGACAGTATTACAAGTTTCTCACGATATTGATATGGTAAATCGGCATTGCGATCGCGTGCTTTGCCTGAACCAAAGCATTGTTTGTACTGGTAAGCCAGAAATTGCCCTTTCACCGCAAAACCTGTTAGCAACCTACGGTCCAGGTTTCAGTCGCTACCAGCACCAACATTAAAAGAATTCGTAATGACGCTCGCGGACTCGCTAACGCTACGCTAACGTAATTCGTAATTCGTAATTAAAGAATGAAAAATGCCAGTAATTATAGATTTCTTCAATGATTGTCAGATAAATTGGCTTGCGATCGCTAGTAGTAATGACTTGCTAGAGTTGTTACAACTTGCTTCGATACAGCGTGCGATCGTCGGTGCTGCCTTAATGGGAATACTTGGCGGGATGTTGGGTAGTTTTGTCACCTTGCGCCAGTTGTCATTTTTCAGCCACGCGGTTGGTCATGCAGCATTGGTAGGTGTGGCATTAGGTGTGCTGCTACAAATAAATCCTACTTGGATGCTATTACCTTTTACCTTAGTTTTTGGGGTTATTGTCCTTTACTTTATCGACAAAACTGACTTAGCTAGCGATAGCATACTTAGCATTGTGCTATCTGGGGCATTAGCGATCGGTTTAATTCTTACGAGCCTAATTAAAGGATATCGTGGCAACTTGATGGCTGTACTGTTCGGGGATATTCTAGCGATCGACACTACAGATTTAATTTTGACACTGCTAGTCCTTGTGGGAGGTAGCATATTTTTACTATCAACTCTGCGACAGCAAATTTTATTGACCCTTAATCCCGATGTTGCCCAAGTTCAAGGCATTCCCGTTCAATTGTACCGCTACGCTTTTGTGGTCTTGCTTTCACTCGCCGTTGCTGTCGCAATTAAAGCTGTCGGTGTTTTATTGGTGAACGCCTTTTTGGTCATTCCCGCCTCCACCGCCAAACTGATGAGTCACCACTTTAGCCGCTTTCTAGTCATGTCGGTGATAGTTGGTTCCATCAGCAGCATTGCTGGCATCATTGTCTCAGGTATTTTCAACCTGGCTTCTGGGCCAAGTATTGTTCTTGTCCAGTTTCTCCTATTTGTAGCCGTTTTCGTCTGGTTTAAGTTCAGTTTGAAAGCTGCATAACTATATTTTCTCCAAAGACTTGCTATATTCTTTTATCTTTGCTACATTAATTAATCGTGGCTCACAAAAGCCCCAGCCGGGATAGCTCAGTTGGTAGAGCAGAGGACTGAAAATCCTCGTGTCACCGGTTCAAGTCCGGTTCCTGGCATCACAAAAGACCCAAGCAGCAAGGAGTTCTGACTAAAATTCATCGCAGATTATTAGGCAAGTCTTAGTCAGAAGATTTTACCGCTTTTTGATGCCCCAAAATCTGGGGAACTTGGGGGCGATCGCTTTTACCAGACATCAGTTCAAATGCTCTTTGGTGGTGCTGTTGGCTAATCCAGTGGTGGTAAAGTTCCGAGTGAACTTTCGCTGAATGCCCCATTTGTTGGGCGGCAAGCGAAATATCAAGCCCAAACACCAAAGTCCTAATCGCCCAACAGTGGCGCAAATTATAGGGGGCAAAAATCGCGTGACGGTTAAACCAAACTGTGACGACGTGACCAATGGCCCGATTTGACTGAATTCAAGTCAACTTTTGGTAAAACTACATTTTGTAAGTCAAATTCCTCAAACCATTCTGGATAGCAAGGCCAAACTTGGCGAGAACCAGTTTTAGAATTGTCGCCAACGCTGATGATGTAGTTGCCGCTGGCGATCGCCCCCAGGTCGAGGCGAAAAACTTCATGATTACGCAGTCCATAAGTCGCCAGCATCCCATACACCCAGTGCAGCAGCCCGCCGCAGGTGAGCAACCACAGACACCAGCACCCCAAAAGTAAGTCTTTGGGGATTCGCTGTATTTGGAACACCCGCAAACACTAAGATACAACGCTTCAATAAGCAAATTTAATAGCTCGTATCAGGTTTACTGAAGTAATAAAACTTGATTAAAAAATGTAAAG
>CAXUOL010000450.1:0-5936 GCA_964252435.1 uncultured Nostoc sp. | reverse complement strand
CGCAATATTTGTTCTGAGTCTTCGATAGTAATGTAGCGAGATATGGGAATTCCCAAAAAGCTAATGGACTCTTGACGGTGAATCAGTAAAATTACCCGACTTTTGCGTTCTTGCTGGAATTCTTGTAAAGCACGCAAGCGCCGATATTCTATTTGACGTTTTTGCCAAAGGGGTTGCAAAGAAGTCAGAAGGAGGAAAATCCAAAATAAATCACCAATACCAAAGCCCATATAATTTTTATTGTTCAAAAATAACGGTTGTCGTCATTATTGTCACAAATTTGGGGCGATCGCAGTTCTATCTATAGATTTATAGAAAAATTACGAATTACGTTAGCGACGCAGGAGCGTCATTACGAATTACGAATTACGAACTTGTGCCGAGCGAAGTCGAGGTATTACGAATTATTTACTACCCCCTTCGCCAAATTTTAATAGTGTCGTCATCACTACCGCTAACTAGGGTTTGGCCATCGGGACTAAAGGCAACGCATCTAACATAACTGGAATGCCCTGTAAGTGTGCTGATTTCTCTACCACTGTGTATGTGCCACAGTTTGATAGTGTTGTCCCAACTGCCACTAGCGAGAAATTGTCCATCCTGACTAAAGGCGACTGACCAAACTGAATCAGAATGACCTGTGAGAGTACGAATTTCTCTGCCTGTATTTACATGCCAGAGTTTAATCGTGTTGTCACCACTACCACTGGCGATAATTTCCCCATTTTTGCTGAAGGCGATACAGTTGACAAAGAAAGAATGGCCTGTAAGTGTGTAAATGTTTCTGCCTGTGTATATTTGCCACAGTTTAATGGTGTAATCATTGCTGCCACTAGCCACCAGCTGTCTATCCTGGCTATTGGTTGCAAGTGTTCTTGGAGAGTAAGCGACTGACGAAACTGGGTCGGAATGACCTGTGAAAGTTTGGATTTCTATGCCTGTGTTTACTTGCCACAGTTTGATTGTACAGTCAGCACTGCCACTAGCCAGAAACTTGCCATCTGGACTAAAAGTAACAGAATTCACCCAATTAGCATGACCAGTGAGAGTACGAATTTCTTTACCTGTGTTGACATCCCACAATTTGATTGTATTATCCCAACTGCCGCTAGCTAAGATTCCCCGGTTCAGGTCTGCAACTCCCGCAGATTTGCCGGACTCGCCTTGATAAGAAAGGTTTGAAGAGATTGGGCTAAAGGCGACGGAATGAACCATACTGGAATGACTAGAAGACCAACGACCCAGTTGACGCACTAACTTGCCAGTGTTCACTTGCCAAAGTTTGATGGTGTTGTCATTACTGCCACTAGCAATAAATTGTCCGTCTGGGCTAATGGCGATCGCATGAACCATACTAGAATGACCTTTTAGGGTCTGTACACACTGCCAGTTCTGCCGATCTAAGACAACAGGTACTGGTAGTTGCAGTCTAGGCGTTATCACTAAAGTAGATGATATTTTGGTTACATTTTCTCCAGTATCAGGGCCTAATAAATCCAACCACTCTTGCACAGACTGAGGACGGTACGTTGACTCCAGATCCATGCCACACATAATAGCCTGATTTACCCTATTGCTGATGTTGGGATTAAAATATTGTGGTGGTTCTAAATTAATATTGTGACGCCTATCATCTGCACTAGTTGGTACAACTGCGGTTAGCAAATTATACAAAGTAGCGGCTAGGGCATAAATATCAATGTATTCTCCTCGCGGCGCTTCTGATTCATACTGTTCAGGTGGGGCAAAACCAGGAGTACGATACACTGTATGCCTTTGGATCATATTAGGAATAAATTCTCTAGCGATGCCAAAGTCTATCAGCACTGCTTCTAATTTATCAATGCGGATCATGATGTTGCGTGGTTTGAGATCCCGATGCAACAGTCCTTTAGAATGGATTAGGGTCAAAGCATCGCCAATTTGCCGGATATAAAGTAGCGCTTCTGCCTCTGATAGCACCCCTATTCGCCTCAAGCGCTGTGCTAAGTCTTCTCCTTCGATGTAATCCATCACCATGCAGGGCAAATTCCCTTCATCAAAGATGGTTTCTATCTGTACTATATGAGGATGGTGGCACACAGCCAGCCGAACTGCTTCATCACGAAAGTCTTGCCGTAACTTGTTTCGGTGGAGTATCCAGGCGGGGTGATTCAGAATTTCTTCTTTGAGGGTTTTAATCACTCGCTGTTGATTTCGTTGATTTCTGGCAAGATAAGTAATGCCAATTCCGCCTTCACCTAGTTGGCCTTCAATAATGTAGCGTCCCCCGAATAAAGACTTTCCTGCATTCCACACCATTAGTAATATTTGACAATTGCTGGTATTTATTTTGGCACGGTATTCAGTTCAGCCAACACGAATTTTTAGGAATTCCATTTGAATTGCTGTTGTATCTTTTTGGCATTTAGTTACTTAGATAACATTTTCATTAACCTCAATAATTACTAATAGTATAAAGTTTGAATATACCCTTATAGCTTTGCCTAAACTATGCCTTCACACGAAAATATGAAAGTTGATTGCTCATGCTAGAGTAAACAGTAACTTTAAACATATTTGTTCATAATAATTTGACTTGTAGGTAATCTAAAATTATGCTAAAGAATCTCAATTTGAAACAAAAATTTACAATTCTGCTACTGGTAATTTTGACATTTGGTCTGAGCTTGAGTGGATTTACTCTTTCTTCTCTACTGAGGGAGAATGCTAAACAAGATATTAGTTCAACTGGTCTCATGCTCATCCAAACAATGAGTTCTGTTCGTAAATACACCAGTACTCAAGTGAATCCAGAGCTAGTTGATAAATTGGCTACTGAATTTTTGCCGCAAACCGTGCCTGGATACTCAGCACGAGAGGTATTTGAAATTTTACGGAAAACAACAGACTACCGTGATTTTTTTTATAAAGAAGCAACTCTCAATCCCACAAATCTTCGGGATAAGGCTGACGGTTTTGAGACGGAAATTGTAGAACAGTTCAGAAAGAAATCAGACCTGAAAGAAGTTAGTGGATTTCGCTCAATTCCTGGTGGGGATATCTTTTATATTGCTCGTCCCTTAGCAGTTTCTGAAGAAAGCTGTCTGGTCTGTCATAGTGTACCTGAAGCTGCACCTCAAAGTATGATTAGTCTTTATGGTGCTGCTAATGGATTTGGGTGGAAGCTTAATCAAATTATCGGCGCTCAGATTATATCAGTACCTGCAAAGAATGTCATCAGCAAAGCAAATCAGTCTTCCTTACTAATTATCTTGATTGTATCAGCTATATTTATAGCGACTATCCTGTTAGTCAACTTGTTCTTGAATCGCCAAGTTGTCATTCCTCTCAAACGTATGACTCGCATAGCCGAAGAAGTTAGTACGGGACATATGGAAGTTGAATTTGAGCAGATGTCTAATGATGAAATCGGTAATTTAGCTAAAGCCTTTAAACGGATGCAGTTAAGTTTGGAAATGGCGATGAAAAGAATCAAACGTACTCAAGGAGGTACAGGCGATTATAATAATTCGTAATGACGCTCTCTCAAGACGCTGCGCGTAGCTTGCTTAAGAGCAGGGATACGTGCACTTGTTTACCACTACACTAACGTAATAACGCTCTGTACAAGACTTTGCGTGTAGCTTGCTTCACATAGAAGGCAGGGGTAGGAGGCAGTGTTTCGACTACGCTCAACAACCAGGCAGGAGGTAAAAACATTACTCTTCCTGACATTCACGCTTGTGATTATGTCCTAACCTATATGACTACGGCTATACTAACGTTATTAATCTTTGTAAAAGGTATTTAGAGCCTGCGAAAAAACCTTGTTACTTTATATTAGCTCTCTTGACTTAAACCCACAGAATTAGTTAAAAGATGAAAAATTATTCCTCAATTCATGATGTCTAAATCTCTATGAAAATAAGCTTTTTTTGAATTCAAAAGCTGCTTGAAAGTTAGGAATCTCCTTAGTTACAAGTTCAATAAATTGGTCAGCTGAAATATAAGGATTGTGAGCTAGTATTTCTTCTATAATCAGATTTGCCATTGGGCCGATGTGGTAGGCTAATTCTTGCTGACAATGTTTGATAAATGCTGGTTGGAGTGAAGATTGTTGTTGTTCAATTCTTTGCCCAGTTTGGGGGCTAGTAGGTGAATTAAAAATTGTTTCTTCTGGTTGATTATATGACTGCGATAAGGCCGACATAGCCTGAAATTCAGGGTTAAATACCGTAGCCGGTAAATCATCAACCATGATTGCAGAAGACATAGCTACTTCTGATTCTCCAATACGCTGTAAATCTCGAAGAACTTCACTGGCTGTTTGGTATCGCTTGTTAGGTCTATCTTCCAACATGCAATCAAGTACTTGAGCAAACCCATTAGTAACATAAGTATAATCACGCCAGTTCCATTCAAGTGAGTATTGATCCATTAGTAAAGATGGATCTCTAGCTGTGAGTAATACAATAGCAGTTACACCTAAAGCATAAAGGTCACTAGAGGGTGAACATAAACCCAAACTAATTTGTTCGCGGGGAGCATATCCCACTTTGCCTACAAGAGACATTTTGCCAACAAACGTTACCTGTTGGTTGGAACTTCTCGCTTCATTAATATCAGCAATTTGCTTGCCTACCCCGAAATCAATCAGCACTGGCAGATCCTTGCCATCGGGTAACATGATGTTGTCAGGAGAAATATCTCGATGGATGATGTTGTGCTGATGGACATATTCTAAAACAGGCAGCAGATTCTTGAGCCACTGTATAACTTCGTCTTCAGAAAAATTTCTTCCTTGACGTTGAAGTTCTCCTAGCAGTCTTGAATATGTTTTACCGTCAACATACTCTTGTACTAGGAATAGCCGACCATCTCCTTCAAAGCAAGCCAAAAACTTGGGAATTTGAGGATGTTGCAATTGATGAAGAATTTTTGCCTCTCTTTTAAATAAGTTACGATATTGTTCCAGTCCACTTTCGCCTGTGCCAATGGGTGCAAATTCTTTGAGAACACAGGCTTCATTAAACCGACGAGTGTCAAATGCTAAGTAAGTTCGTCCCAATCCTCCCTGTCCTAGAAGTTTTTGGATAATATAGCGGTTATCGATTAGAGTTCCAGCAGCTATTTCTGGCCTTGTGATATGGGACTGTGACATCATATCGCACTCCTAGCGATTTTGTTATTGATAAATTATCTAATTTGCTGAAAGTCAGAAACTCTAGCAGATAAAGGCTGATAAGCTGTTAAACACCTAATTTACACATTTAGACAGCAGGGGAGCAGAGGGGCAGAGGAGCAGGGGAGAAGGATTGACGCTTTTTCTCCAAAATCAACAATATGCAAGTTAAATGCGTATTAGCTTAACATCCTTTAAATTGAGGTTAGCACCACTATCGAGCCAAGGAAATACACTTTTCTACAATTTTCTGATGGTCTTGTGTTACCAAATAGACAATTTTAACCTGAGTAATTTGATCGTACTACTAATACTTAAGTATTTTAGCCGCCGCAACATCATCAGTGTCTGCGGTAATATCTGCAAATGTTCAGGGCATCGCCTTTTAGATTTGCTGCTGAACCTGATCTTACCCTTAGTAATCCAATTGAAACTGGGTTG
Organism: uncultured Nostoc sp.; assembly: GCA_964252435.1. Classification (GTDB taxonomy): domain Bacteria; phylum Cyanobacteriota; class Cyanobacteriia; order Cyanobacteriales; family Nostocaceae; genus Nostoc. The sequence continues at coordinate 331 of CAXUOL010000450.1, read as the reverse complement.
AGGAATAGTAAGGATATAGCATGACATCATGGTTTTTCATAAAAACTGAGGTGGCTATAGACTTGCTGAAAGGAATATTATATGTATTTCAAGTGCTAAATATGCGATCGCTCTCAAAAATTAATCTTTCTGAGAGCCTATATCATTATCAGATAGCTGCTTCGGTATCGGCTATCAAAGTTTTCAATACAGGTGATTTCTCAAAAGCAGAAAATTATGCTGCGTATCAGACAAGACTCGTGAAGCTACAATAATTCATCTAGTTCATCAGGATTCACGCCTAACTGACGCAAACGTTCTGCTAATTGTTCTGCTTTTCGTTTGGCTTGAG
>CAXUOL010000449.1:0-5955 GCA_964252435.1 uncultured Nostoc sp. | reverse complement strand
GGTTAGGGTGGGGTAATTCGACTTGTGACTAATTAACCCTAATAGGATTAACCAAAATGCTGAATAATTGCCTCGGCAAATTCAGAACATTTTAAGGGTTCAACTGGTGGTTCCAGCAACCGGGCTAAATCGTAAGTCACTTGACTACTTGCGATCGCATCGCTTAAACCTTTCTTAATTAGGTCTGCCGCTTCTTGCCAACCCAGAAATTCCAGCATCATCACACCAGACAAAATCACTGAACCAGGATTAATCCGATCTAAACCGGCATGTTTGGGTGCAGTGCCGTGGGTGGCTTCAAATATGGCACTAGAATCACCAATATTTGCCCCTGGCCCCATTCCCAATCCCCCAACAATGGCGGCAGCCGCATCAGACAAATAATCGCCGTTTAAGTTCATCGTCGCCAGAATCGAATACTCATCTGGTCTAGTTTGGATTTGTTGAAAAATACTGTCAGCAATCCGGTCATTCACCAAAACTTTATCTTTCCATTTGCCCTCACCGTGGGTTGCCCAAATTGAGTTAAGAACAGTTTCAACTTCCTTGACAATTTGCGCTTTTTTCTCTTCGGTGAGAGCATCAAACCCAGGATCGATCTCGCGGGCGTTTTCTTCCGAGGAAATATTGGGATTTTTTTCCTTATTACTCAAAATCCAAGATTCCCGTTCAGTGACAGTTTCTTGGCGAAATTCGCTGGTTGCTAGTTCATAACCCCAATCGCGGAAAGCCCCTTCGGTGTACTTCATGATGTTGCCCTTATGCACCAAAGTCACCTGTTGCTTGTGTTTGGGCAATAGCAAAGCGTGTTTGATGGCACGTCTAACTAGGCGCTGGGAACCAGTTTTGCTGATGGGTTTGATGCCAATACCAGAATCAAGAGGGATGCGTTTTTTCCCATGTTCTGGGGTAGCGGGGATTAGTTCTTCATTGAGAATTTTAATTAAGCGATCGCCAATTTCGCTACCTTGTCGCCACTCAATGCCTAAATAAATATCTTCCGTATTTTCTCGATAAACAATAACATCTAGCTTTTCGGGATTTTTGTGGGGAGAGGGCGTACCTGCATAGTAACGGCAAGGACGCACACAGGCATACAAGTCAAAAATTTGCCGCAGTGCCACATTTAAAGAACGAATTCCCCCCCCCACGGGAGTAGTCAAAGGCCCTTTAATTGCTACACCATATTCTTCAATTGCCGTGAGAGTGTCTTGAGGTAAATATTGATAAGTACCGTATAAATCGCAGGCTTCGTCCCCAGCGTAAACCTTGAACCAGCTAATTTGACGCTGACCCTTGTATGCTTTGGCTACCGCAGCATCTAGCACCCTTTGGGTAGCAGGCCAGATATCTATACCTGTACCATCGCCCCGAATAAAAGGGATAATTGGATTTTCTGGTACGATTGGTTCACCATTTTTGAAGGTGATTTTTGCTCCAGTTGTGGGGGGGGTAATCTTGTCATACATAGTTCACACACTCCTAATCGATACGCTGCTAGTCAAAAAATCCTTATGTGGCAGGCTTGTATATTTTGCTGTACCTTTTATTTACCAAGCCATAAGGCGCAGATTTTCCCCCTATTCCCCTTGTACATTATTTGGGGATTAAGTGTGGGATTTCAGTGAAGCGATCGCAATTTTGTACGATCAAAAATAGTAAACTACTTTTCGCTATCAGTGCTTCACTTTAGAGAATGCCCGATAGCTTACCGCTCTTTCACTGACCGCTAAAACGAGAATGGCATGACAGACCCAATGATTTTATCAGGCCCTGCAAATGACATCGACTCCCTCCGACTACCGTTAATCGCTGGGTCTGAAAAAGTCCAACAACAGATAATCCCACAGTTAGCTGAGTTGGGTAATGAGGGATTAAACGTGTTGATGGAGTTTTTACTGAAACGACGTGAGAACCCAGCGACTTGGATTGATGGCAAAGTTTACCAAGTCCTCTACAACTCCGATGCACCTCAAGTCAAAGAATTTCTGCGCTCCTGTTTTCCTGAAGGAATTGTACCTCTAAAATCAGAGTGCGGGATTAACTACAATTCTTTGCAACAGCTACTTGCGGCTCAAGACTTCCAAGCAGCCGATCGCGTCACCATCGAAAAAATGTGTGAACTATCAGGGCCAACGGCTGTACAACGAAAATGGTTGTATTTTACTGAGGTAGAAAATTCCTCGGCTGTTGACTTGCAAACCATTAACAACCTCTGGTTAGTCCACTCGGAAGGTAAATTTGGCTTTTCAGTGCAGCGAGAAATCTGGTTGAGTTTGGGTAAAAACTGGGAGAATTTCTGGCCAAAAATTGGCTGGAAAGCAGGTAATAACTGGACGCGATACCCTAACGAGTTTACCTGGGATTTGAGTGCGCCTAAAGGTCACTTACCCCTCTCTAATCAACTTCGGGGGGTACGAGTCTTTGCTTCTTTACTCTCTCACCCTGCTTGGTCGAAGAATCCAGAAAAATGATTTTGAGCCTACGTACAAATAGATTATGATCAATCCCACCAACCGAGAATTCTACGTCATCATTGAACGGGATGAAGATGGCTACTATGTCGGAGAAGTCCCTCAGCTACAAGCCTGTTACAGTCAGGGAGAAACAATTGATGAGTTAATGGCTAATATGAAAGAAGTAATTGAACTTTGTTTAGAAACAAACAGTGATGAAAAAATACCAGAATTTATAGGTTTTTAAAAGGTAGTGATTTAAGAATTTCAGGAAGTTTGAGTGGGACGAAAACAAAGCGGCAATAAATCTTTTAAAACATCGGATTTCCTTTGAAGAAGCCAAAACTGTTTTCGATGATCCGCTCTATGTTGACTTCTACGACTCAGACCACTCTGATGATGAGGAGCGTTACCTTATTATTGGAGAGTCAAATCGGGGACGCTTACTAATTATGTCGTATACAGAGAGAGGAAATTCGATCATTAGTGCAAGAGAAGTAACACGATCCGAGCGAGAAGCATATAAAGAAGGGTAAGCCAGAAATGGAAGACGATCTGCGATCAGAGTATGACTTGAAGAGTCTAAGGGTTAGAAAGTTTGGCCCTGAACGAAAAAGCTTTGGTAAGATAATAATTCGTTTAGAAGCGGATGTTGCAGAGGCTTTTCCCAATGCCGATGCCGTGAATGAGGCTCTAAGATTTCTGATTAGAGTGGTACAGGACAACCCAGTTTCTGCACTTGCAAAGCAGCCTCATAGTTCCTTGGAGGGTGCGGATAAAACCTCCGAGTGCTGAGTTGGAAGTGTTGCAAATCCCAAACTAAAAATATCAAATTAGATAATGGCAAACGTTCGTCTAGAAGATATTAAGCGTAGATTCAATAATGTCACCGCTATTGAGGATATTACCTTTGAAATTCCTGATGGCGAGTTTTGGGTTTTAGTCGGGCCATCGGGTTGTGGTAAGTCAACAATTTTACGAACGATCGCTGGTTTAGAAACCGCCACATCAGGTAAACTCTTTATTGGCGATCGCTTGGTGAATAATATCCCAGCCAGACAACGAGATGTGGCGATGGTATTTCAAAACTACGCTCTCTATCCTCACATGAGTGTGGCGCAAAACATCGCCTTTGGCTTGCAGATGCGGAAGGTTGACCGGAAAATTATTCAAGAACGGGTGGTGAATGTGGCGCGCTCGCTTTCTTTGGATCACTTGCTGGATCGTAAACCCAAACAACTTTCTGGGGGACAGCAACAACGGGTAGCATTAGGGAGAGCGATCGCTCGTGAACCTCAAGTGTTTTTACTTGACGAACCTTTATCTAATTTAGATGCCCAATTGCGCGATGATACCAGGGCAGAATTGAAACAACTACATCAACAATTAGGTATTACAACTATTTACGTCACCCACGATCAAGTTGAAGCGATGACTTTGGCTGATAAAATTGTCGTCCTAAATCGAGGACGGATTCAACAAATTGGCGATCCCCAAACTATTTATGCAAATCCTGCTAATCAGATGGTGGCAAGTTTTTTAGGCAGTCCACCAATGAATATTTTGCCTGCAATCTATCAAAATAATGGTTTTGATGTGAGTGGACAGTTATTAGCAATTCCAGCAGATGTGAAAGAAAAATTACAGTTGCGTCAGGGACACAGTTTTGATTTGGGGATTCGTCCAGAGCATATAAAAATCAACACTGACTCAGAACGAGCTGAACGCCCTGCTACCACTAACAGTACTCAAAACTCAGGATTATTATCAGTTGAAGTTAAAGTTGTAGAACCTTTAGGAAGAGAAACTTTGATTCGTGCTGGTTTACCCGGTTCGGCGGTGATGTTGAATATTCAAGTAGGTGGTGATATGCGTCTTCGTCCAGGCGATCGCCTTTCTCTACAACTCGATTTAAATCAGTTGTTTGTATTCGATCCCAAAACTGGGGACAGAATTTTATAAAGAGTTTCTTAAACTGCCAGAAGTAATCGCTAATTTCTAATTTTTTGTAACCAAAATCTAAGAAAATGAAAACTGCAATACAGACTGAATAGATTTGCTGCAAAAACTTATATGACTATTAATCGACGCCATTTCTTGTTTTTACTTACATCAGGTGCTGGTGCTTTTGCATTAGACGCTTGTGCATTGGCAGAAAAATCTCCCCAGGGAAACACTGCAACTTCCGATACAACACCAAATATAACAGCAAATACAACGCCAAATACAACAGCAAATACAACGCCAAATACACCAGGGGCTATCCAACTACCACCTTTACCTTACGCTTACGAAGCACTGGAACCACACATTGATACCAAAACGATGCAATTTCACCATGATAAACATCATGCAACTTATGTGAAAAACCTGAATGCAGCGTTAGCCAAACACCCAGAACTTAAAGGCAAAACTGTTGAAGAACTGTTGCAAAAACTTGACAATGTACCACAAGATATTCGCAAAACAGTACGTAATAATGGCGGTGGTCATGTCAACCACTCAATGTTCTGGGAAATTATGAAGCCGAAAGGTGGTGGAGAACCAACAGGAAATATCGCCTCCGCAATTAATCAAAATTTTGGCTCTTTTGCAGCTTTCAAAAAACAGTTTAACGAAGCTGGTGCTGGTCGTTTTGGTAGTGGTTGGGTTTGGCTAGTGCGTAGCAAAGGTGGCAAGTTGAAAGTGACAACTACAGCTAATCAAGATAGTCCCTTAAGTGCAGGTCAATATCCCATCTTGGGTAATGACGTATGGGAACATGCATATTATCTCAATTACCAGAATCGCCGCGCCGATTATTTAGATGCTTGGTGGAACGTGGTTAATTGGGATGAAATTAACAAGCGGTTTGCAGCAGCAAGCAAATTTGCCTGAGATCAAACGATAATTTAGAGTTATAGGCACTTATAAACTGGCAACAGAAACAAGATTCTGTTGCCAGTTTTTTGATGCAAGTCGTGTTGCCTAAAAGCAAATAGAGAATTATGGAGAAGTGAGTATAAAAAACTAGATTGTGCGGTGATTTAACTCCAAATTATATATTATTTGAAGGTAATATAATACTAAATTTGAAAGTATTAATACCAATTTTGCGTAAAATTGCTGTAACTATCCTTGGCAAAGGTAGAGAATTTGTCATGGAAATTCGTGTATAGCCAATCATTTCAGAAACTTAACATATTGTTACTCCCAAGCAACAGAAATAATATTGGATTAGAAGATTAATCACCAAGGTTTATTTGGGAATCCTATACATAGCTAATGATAATCATCAGGATGTAAGGAGAGCCAACTGAGGTGATGCTATCAAATAATAAAAATTCTCATGCCAAAGGTAATCTACCACTACGCTTAGTACTTGTGCTTCCCTTCGTTTTGCAAATCTTTGCTGCAGTAGGACTGACAGGCTATTTATCTCTCCGCAACGGACAGCAAGCAGTGAATGATTTAGCCAGTCGATTGCAACGTGAAGTTAGCGATCGCATCGACCAGCATT
>CAXUOL010000448.1:0-5959 GCA_964252435.1 uncultured Nostoc sp. | reverse complement strand
TGTCTTGCTGTTCTCTTAATTGCTGGTTGAATCCAAATTAGTCCAAACTCCAGTACTTGACAACCCCTAAGATTCAAAACTATGCAGGAGAAACTTGGTTGATGCTCAAACAAAATTTACTGCAAACACTGCGAGATCAGCCAGATTGGGAAATACGAAAGGTTAAAATCGCTACCAATTCTGCATTGTAGCCATGAATGAAGTACCAAATCGCCCCAATATGATTAAAAAACGAATTATACAGATTGTAAGGGCATAAGAGCAATTCTAAAAATTTTGAAAGTCATTCTGGATAAAAGTTAATTCTTTTTGCTTGGGAGCAACTGACGTTTTACTGATCGCTTTCTGCGCCCAACTTTCTCACGCCATCCATTCAGTCCACTGGGGCGCATCTGCCACCAATTGAGCAAATTTGTCAGGTCTTGCATCCTCAAATTCCAGCATCACACCGCAACGCTCATCACTCGTTAGCGTACTGAGTAATTCTTTAACAAGGTTTCTCCGAACTCAAACACAAGGGGGTGTTTCTCAGCAATACGAGTAGCCAAGAAGTTAGGTGATTTGTAATAAAATTGCTCCTCAAACCTAGCCCTTAGTTTTTTTTGCTGTCACCTCTATCTCAATCCGCATTCTCGGATCTGAAAGCCCTGCAACAATCATTGTTGCTGCCGGTCTGACATTTCCTAAATATCTACGAATTACTGGCCAGCTTTGTTCAAAGTCTTCTCGAATGGGTAAAATGTAACGAACTCGCACTATATCCTGCATTACCAGTCCTGCCTCTGTTAATGCAGCATTAATATTTTTAAAACACTGCTCTGTTTGTTTTACAACATCATCAGATATGGTCATCGAACTGTAATCAAAACCTGTGGTACCAGAAACAAAAACCCAGTCTCCATCAATAACAGCTCTAGAATAACCAATTTCTTGCTCAAAGATAGAACCCGAAGATATGAATTGACGACTCATTTAATTGTGGAATCTCCTTCCAAATATATCTACAATTAAACCACCACCAACCAATCGCACACCACAGACCTACACTCGCTCCCAAAGTTAACCCAAATCTGCCACTGCCTCTTCAGACCCATTCCAGTAAGGCTCTCCATCAGCAACGCCGACAGCCTCGGCTTCCTTGGAGACTAACTGCTAGTAGAACTGACCAGCGCTGTTGAGTCCAAGGTGCATTTTCAGCTTCAGCCCCAACAAGCCTTGTGGAGAAAGACTTTCAAGCTCCTGAGAATGAAAGGGGGATGATTGTGATATGTCAGTGAGTGGTGGGAGCGATCGCCTGAGTAGCTGTCTAATGAATTGTCGTTTCTTTCTCTTGGCAAATTGCTCCCGGGGCACAGGAGCAAAGAAGAAAAAGGATTTTCGGTACAAGTCCGGTATATTGTGGGCGGTACAACTAAAGCATACCTTAGTGGATACCTAAGAAGGGTATGAAACACGATAAGTTGGACAAGTCTATTGAGATGAAAATCACAAAGCAATGCTCACCGAACCTCTAAAATCTGTTGCTCACCGAACACTATTACGAAACGCTGAAGTTGCCTGGTTTGACGACCTTTGTGGGGGCGATACACAATATTTAGGTGTACTAGACGAAAAACGCCGGAGCAACTATGAACACTGCCGAAAGATCATGCTGACCGCCGAGCGAATGGGCTTTGGTAATATACTGCTGCCGACCTCATACCTGGTTGGGCAGGAAGTGATTCCGTTTGCCTCTGCTATGGGCCCGCAAACCGAGAGCATCAATATGCTGACGGCTTTGCGGACAGGCGAAATTTTCCCGACCATGCTGGCGCGTCAGATCTCTACCCTGGATCATATTCTTAAAGGTCGATTGACTATCAATATTATTAATTCCAATCTGCCTGGTGTAATAGAAAGTCCTGAACTGCGTTACAAACGATGCTGCGAAACTATTGAAATCCTCAAACAAGCCTGGACTAAGGAAAGTATTGATTTTGAAGGTGAAATCTATCAGGTCAAACTTGATACCACAGACCCAGTGAAGCCCTATCAGCAAAATGGGGGGCCACTGCTATATTTTGGTGGGATTTCAGAGGGTTCAAAAGAAGTGTGTGCCAAATATTGCGATGTGTACCTGATGTGGCCGGAACCAGAAGAAAGCATTTACGCAACCATGCAGGACATGAGTTTTAGAGCAGCCAAATATGGTCGTCAGATTGACTTTGGTTTCCGTGTTCATGTTATTGTGCGTTCAACCCAAGAAGAAGCGCACGCCTGGGCACAGAGTATTATGTCAAAATTTGATCCAGCTGGCTTCAACCTTAAAGAACGTACACAAGACCACAAATCTTTGGGTGTTTTACGCCAAGATGAGATCCGAGCAAAATCCACATCGGATTACTTAGAGCCTCTGTTGTGGGGTGGTATTGGTCGGGCGCGATCTGGCTGTGGGGCAGCATTGGTTGGTACACCAGAGCAAATTATCTGGAAGATAAATCGTTATATGGATATGGGAATCAGGGCGTTCATCTTGTCAGGTTATCCTTTGATTGAAGAGTGCGAACTGTTTGGAAATCATGTTTTGCCACACCTGTCAACACTCAAATTATCAATGGTTCAGGGACGTACACCTGCATCCGAGCCTGTGACTCCCTTGACCACGGCAGTACTGCGTTAGGGTAGATATAGCAGATATGATGAAATTATCCCAAAGGCGATTTGAATTCGGAATGGTACAGTAAAAATAAGGTTTTTCGGCAATTTTTAGAGCAGAGAGCAAGCCCCTTCCACCCCTGAACAGCCTCATCTAATGTTTGGGGAATTATCAAGAGATTCCGTGTCAATACCTGGTGTTTGTAACTCTATATTGTTCGTGACTGACACCAAACAATTCGCAATGGGCTTCGCCCCGCTACGCTAACGCAATTCGCAGTTAAAACAATTGCGTTAGCGTAGCGGGGCGTTCGCTTTTAGCGTCTCGCAGAGAAGCTCATTATCAATTGCGAATTGGTTTGATGCTTCATCCTGATTTAACCATTGCCCAAAAATCGAATCACGCTGCTCATCAGGGGCAACGAATTGATAAATACACTCCCGATTTTCACGCTTACCCTTTGCGATCGCATCTATAAGTTGCGGGAGAATGAGAAGTTGGAAGATGCCATACCCATCTGTTCTTTTATACCACTTCATAAGCCATCCTCAGTTGGTAGCCAATTTTCTAATAGTTATGGATAAATCACGGATTAAAACCTGCGATGAATGTAATAGCTTGTATTACCAAGAAACCTCAAAGATGAGTTCCTTGTGTCCACAATGCTCTCATGTACTATATGGTTACGAATTATGCACACATGAATTCATAAATGGCAGATGTGTAAAATGTTATTGGGATGGTTCAGTATCAGATTATTTGCAAAGACTGTTACATAATAATGACCCAGGTTCCGTTCCATAGAGTGTGGTAGCATTTGGCGGGGTTTATCTTGGTGTGTAAGATGGCAATAGAACTGTTTCCGTCATCCTTTCGTTGCAACTGTGGACATGAATCGGATTTCTCTGAGAATACCATCTCTGAGATGAAAAAGATGAGTATCCATAAACGAGTTACTTTAAGAGGCGGAGGAGATAACGAACACACAATTGTTTTTTTCAATGGCTTGGCAAGAGAGATTATTTGCCCCAAACTCAGAATCTGCACAATAATCGACTCAGAGTAATGGAATTGAAGGAACAGTGTACTACTTTGACCTACACAGCTACCAACCAATCACAGAACACAGACCTACACCCGTCAGCAAAGTTAACCCAAACTTGCCACTGCCCCAGATACCCATTCCAAAACGGTTCCCCATCAGCCACTCCAACAGCCGAGCCTATTGTGGAGACTAACTAGACCTGTCCTTCCGACCACAGGCTTAATTCGCGCAATTCCTGCACTTTTGGGTGAGTCTCAGGTACACTGCCATAAATTGGAAGTTCACTCGGGTCAAAAAATTTCGCCTCTGCCCCAAATTTTTCAATGATACGTGCTGCTTCCTCTGCCAAGAGGCGGCTGTAAGAACGCTCACGCAACGAGCCATACAAAAATAAAATTCTAGGGGGATGGTCAAATGTCGTCATGGCAATGTCAGGATACAAGTTAATAACTGGGATAGATAAGCGTAGAACTATAGACTAAGGACAGGCTCCTTATTGACAGCAAACCCCCGTGCTGACTTCAACAGGTTTAATATCCCGCACCTGTGAGTCACCCAAAACTTTATAAATCTCCCAAGGTGCGCAATCTGGGTCATGCACCCACACTTTATCCTGAAGGGCATAGCAACAGGTTACTTGCTCTTCTGATCGAGTTTCTAGCCCAAGTTGTTGCAAGCGATCGCTTGCAGTGACGACTTCATCTGTTGTCTCGACTTCCACACCTAAATGATTTAAAGTGCCACCCGCCTTTGTATTCTCAATTAGTACTAACTTCAGAGGAGGTTGAGCGATCGCAAAATTGGCGTAACCAGGGCGGCGTTTTGCAGGCTCAGTACCAAAAAGCTTGCTATAGAAATCAACCGCAGCATCGATATCACTAAAATTCGCAGGAAATATCAAAACAGCGAGTAGTAGATTAATTCGTAAGTAATACCCCTAGTTGGCTAAAAAATACTTCTATAACAAGCCAAAGTTTTGGACTGGTGCGTATTTTGTGCGGAGCCGGAGACGCTCCGCCTCCGGGCTAGTTGTGGAGGTGTCACGGTTGAACAATTAAAAAATTACGTTGAGAATCAAGAACAACCAGAACATTGATTCGCTACGCTCAATTTTATATTGGTTGCAATTCATCATCCCGTTACAGCAAAGCTTAACAGGATGATGAATTGCTCCATTAAGATAATAGAAACTTGAGACATACCGATTTAGTGGTTTTATCGTTATCTTTATTTTACTTGTTGATGTCGTTTGGCTTTAGCCCAAAGAGAAATCGGACAATGTTAAGACGTTTTATAAACAATTCATACAAAGCATTTGTCACTAAAACGGTTGCTGTACTAATAATTAAAAATTTTGCCGCTATGCCTAAATTCCATTGCACTACATAAAAAGATATCGCCACCAAAACTGTTTGATGTAGCAAAAAAACTGGATAAGCAGCAAGGGTTGTATATTGTAGGATACTATTAGTAAATAATAAATATTGCTGACTTAGCCCAAGTATGGCAGTTACCCAACACCAAGAATTGAAGCCTCGCAACATTTGGTAAAGAATATATTCCCCAGAATAGCCGCGTACAGGAAGTACCTCAGTTACCTGTATTCCAAAGATAATGGACATGGTAACTATTGCCATAAACAACACGAGCTTTTGATATTGGGCAATTGCTTGTCTAAATCTGGTATCAGAATACAGAATAAAGCCGTAAATAAAATAACAAAGGTACAGCAATAAATTTGCCCAGTCATCATAAAGATTTTGAAAACCAAACCATTTGGGGCGGAATGCACCTTCAATTATAGCCAATGGTAGAGCAGGTAATAAAATTACTCCTGGCTGTTTCATGAAAGTTGCAATAGTAGAATACCAACGTCGCCCCATCTCTTGCTTGAAGAATAACAAGAGAGGAAGACTAACAAGAGATATTACAAATAGGTAGATCGCAAACCATAGATGTGCCCATTCAAAGTTACCTTGAGGACGAATCCCGTTAAAAAACTGTGGGTAGAACTGTAAATAGGAACCAATATCTGTGTGATGAGTAAGAAGTTTGTAATAGACTTGAGGAGGAATTAACACCAGCGTGCCAAATATGAAGGGGATCAATAGTCGTCTAAAACGCTCATTTACATATTCCATTGGTGTTCGCAACTGGAGAGAAAACCAAGAGGCAGCACCGGAAATTAAAAAAAACAATGGCATGTGCCACTGATGAACAAAAAAAATAAACCATCCAAGGACAGGGCTTGGTAAGTCATTTTTAATATAAAAATCGCC
>CAXUOL010000447.1:0-5966 GCA_964252435.1 uncultured Nostoc sp. | reverse complement strand
GAACTCTCTTTAGAAAAAGAAGGATTTTTTTGTCGCACTAGCCGCGATGGCATGAATGCTTTGCGGATGTTTCAAGAGCAACCACCGGATTTAATCATTCTAGATTTAATGATTCCTGGTTTGGATGGGTTGGAAGTTTGTGCCCGAATTCGCCAGAAACCAGGTGTCAAAGATCCTTACATATTAATGCTCACGGCTAAGGGTGAAGAAATCGATCGCGTCATTGGTCTGTCTACTGGTGCTGATGATTATATGGTCAAACCCTTTAGCCCCAGAGAGTTGGTAGCTAGGGTGCGGGCACTATTACGGCGTAGCCTCCGCCAAGGGGGACAACATCAAGTCAATCGTACCCAACACTTTATTGTTGATGTAGACCAGCGCACTGCCAGTCGTCAGATGAAATCTCAAGAAGTTGAAATTTTGGACTTAACTACCCTAGAATTTAACTTGCTAACCACCTTTGTCAGTAATCCTGGTCGAGTTTGGAACCGCACTCAACTAATTGATAAACTTTGGGGAGATAATTTTTTTGGCGATGAACGAGTTGTAGATACTCATGTAGCTCGGTTGCGAAAAAAGATTGAACCCGATCCGGCAAATCCTACTTTTATTAAAACTGTTGTTGGGGTTGGCTATAAATTTGAAGATCCTTTGGTAGCGTAAATGTTATGAAGATGGGGCTGAGAGGGCGGCTATTTTTCTCCCACTTAGTAGTAATGATCGTGGGGGTAGCTAGTCTAGTGAGCATCAGCAAAATCTCTTCCCCCCGCTTGTTTGTCTTGCATTTGGAACGATTAGAAAATCAGGGGTTCGACTTAATCGATGTCCGTACTGAATTGGTGACAGGATTTGAACTTGCTTGGCAGCGAAGCACTCTTTGGTCAGTCTTAGTCGGTACCACCGCCGCCGGAGGATTGAGTTACTGGGTGTCCAGACGGATTATGCAGCGATTGACCGAGATGGAACAAATCACCCAAAAATTTGCTGCTGGTCAGATGGATGCACGGCTACCTGTGTCTGACATTCCAGAACTTAGTGGATTGAGTACCAGTTTCAACCGAATGGCAGCCAGTTTAGAAGGGGTAGAAGCGCGGCGGCGAGAAGTGATTGGAGATATGACCCATGAATTACGAACACCATTAACTGTGGTGCGCGGTTACTTGGAAGAACTAGCTGATGGGGAAATTGAAGCGTCTCCTGAAATCTATCGGCGTTTAGCTAAAGAAACTCGACGCTTAGAGCGCTTAGTGAACGATTTACAAGAACTATCTAAGGCAGAAGCAGGTTATCTACCAATTAATATCCAACGGGTAAATTTGCATCCGTTGTTGGAGTCATTAGTGGAGAAATTTACCGACCAACTATTAGAAGATGGGCCAGTTATGCTCTTGCAATGTCCATCTGTGCTACCTCCTGTATTGGCAGATATTGACCGCACAGAACAGGTGTTGGTTAATTTGCTAGGTAATGCAGTACGTTATACTAACGAAGGTTCAATTACCATTGATGTTGGGATTGAAGCATCTCAACTCTGGATTGCGGTTAGTGATACAGGCATTGGTATCGCTCCAGAAAATTTGCCTCATGTGTTTGAGCGCTTCTGGCGAGCTGACCAATCGCGCGATCGCCATTCGGGAGGTACTGGTATTGGTTTAACTATTTCCCGCCGTTTGATTGAATTACAAGGCGGTCAAATTCAGGTAGAAAGCGAATTGGGAGTTGGCAGTAAGTTTCGCTTTTTTCTGCCTTTGGCTTGAGACAAAAGCTTAAGATCCGAGGGATTGACACAAGGTAGTCATGGCTGTGTCATACCCAATTGCTAATTTGAAAGTATCCAAAATTTTAGCTTGTTGATGGATGCTGAGATTTTGGAAGTGCATAGAGTATAATATTATGTCTACTTTTATTTTGGCTGCTTTTTTGGTTAGTTTACTCAGTGCTTCTGGTTACGCTGCGATCGCCTACCTGTTCCCTCAAAATCGTTCCCAAGACTGACCAAGACTGATTTAATTACCAAACAACAAATTTTTTTAGGAGACGATATCCCCACTCGCCTGCATAAATTTGTAGAAAGCGTAATTTGCTTGATTGGAGGAATTGAATGAGTCGTCCACCATTGTTAGACCCAAATCGCTCGTATACTTTTAGCAATTACTTTGAATTAGGGTTTGCAGTTGATGATTTAGTAGCTGAATTTGGTTATTCATTCGAGCGTAAATTTATGGAATTCCCACAATATTCAGGCTCATTAGACAGACTTTTCGAACTAAAACAACGGATTGAAGAAGTATTACCTTTTGTGGATTTAGAAAACGAAGCTACTCGCCGGGAAATTTTAATTGCGCCGATTGTTACTGATTTAATTCATTATTCCCACGCTAAATTACGAATAGAATACAATATTAAAGTTGATAGTAAACTCCAAGGAAATTTGGATTATTATCTGCAAACAACAACAAATTTAATTGTGATTGAAGCCAAGCAAGCAGATATAAATAGGGGATTTATACAACTAGCGACCCAGATGATAGCTCTCGATAAATGGACAGATTCTACACAAGCCGAAATATTGGGAGCAGTAACGACAGGTAATGTTTGGCAATTTGGTGTATTATACAGACAAAAACAAAGTATTGAACAAGCAATTAACCTTTATCGAGTGACTGAAGAATTGGAAGTTGTAGTCAGAACGTTGCTGGCTGCACTGATGAATTAACCGCTAGCTGGATACAAATAAACTTATCATTCATCTCGTTAATTATTATCTCATCTGTAGCCCTCTTTTAGAGAATTGGTATTATTTTTGAAAAAATTCAGTATCCTGACTTCTAAGTTATATTTCTTAAAATAATCGGTAATTCGTAATTTATAGCAAGGAACTGGGGACTGGGTGAAAAGTCTTTTGGTGTCTAAGTTTTATCATCTCTTGATGTTCTAACCAGCAAGGTTGTGCTATAATTATTAACTACGAATTACGAATTACGAATTAGTTAATTTCTTTTCTCAATAATTCTGGAATTTGAGAAGGGCGTTCTGCTACTGGAACTTCCGCTTCTTTTAAAGCAGCTAATTTACTTTGGGCTGTGCCAAAGTTAGGATCGCGTCCGATAACTGTTGCTAAAGTCCCAGTTTGACGCCAACTTTTTCCTGGTGGTGCAAGTCTACCTGCAATGTAGGCAATTACTGGTTTATCAATTGCTTCAGCAATGTAACGTGCGGCTGCTTCTTCACTACCACCACCAGGTTGACCGACTAAAACGATCGCTTGTGTGGTTTCATCTTCATCGAGAATTTGCAGCCATTGGAGAAAGGAGGAACCGACGATCGCATCACTACCAATACTGACACTAATCGACTGCCCTAAACCTGCTTTTGTTAATTCGTAGGCAATTTCGTAGGTGAGGGTGCTGCTACGACTAACGATCCCCACTGTTCCAGGGGTATAAAATTCGCTGGGTTGAGTCCCTAAGAGAATTTTTCCCGGTACAATGATCCCCGGACTATTTGGCCCGATTACCAAGGTTTCACAAGCTTCGGCTTTGCGGAGTAATTGCACCATATC
Source organism: uncultured Nostoc sp. (assembly GCA_964252435.1). Taxonomy (GTDB): domain Bacteria; phylum Cyanobacteriota; class Cyanobacteriia; order Cyanobacteriales; family Nostocaceae; genus Nostoc. Next base: position 2,404 of record CAXUOL010000447.1, on the reverse strand, counting down.
CAAAGGCGGCACACCAGCAGTAATAATAATAATCTGGCGAATCTTAGATGCGATCGCTTCTAATGCCGCATCTAACACATCATAAGGGTCTACACAAATAATTGTCGTGTCAATTGCCCCAAATTGTTCTACTACCTCCTCTACTAAATCAAATACTGGCAGTCCATGCAATTCTTGTCCGCCGCACCCAGGATTGACACCAGCTACTAAATTCGTGCCATAAGCTTTCATTTGAGCAACATGAGTGCCTGCTATAAATTCACAAAAGCCTTGAATTAAAACTTTACTTTCTGGCGTTAGATTCATAAAAAATTACCGTAAATTTGGCAACCCAGCGCCTTAAACCACTGGGTATAGAAACGACACATTTACAGTGTCGGATGATTCAATTTTTACTGAAATTCTCAAAAATAGTCTGGAAGCTGAGTGTTCCAAAAGCGAGAAAACGCGCCTCTAGCTAGGAATATTCAGTTTGAATGCACTATATATAGATAGCGTTTCCTAGTCTAATGAGGTACACACAAATGTTGTTTAACAAGGTTAGTAGCTTTGAAAACGTACCTCACCGGATCGGGAACCGCTATAATTTCGTCCCAGAAAGCAAAGCTGTATTTGATTTGAACATCAAATTCAAAAATTTATACCCGACGGTAAAAATTAATAATTTTTGATTTTTGGATTGGAAAAAAATGACATTCACTATCTTTTATTAGCCGTTGGTTTAGCAAGGAGAACTGCTGCTGCTACTGCCTCATCTAAATTTTCTACCACGACAAGCGCATCGGTGTGGGTTTTTAGTGTCGTCAAATATTTTCTCGCACTGTTAAATTCAGAACCAGCAAGGCGGACAACTAAGGATGGAAAATTAAGCTGTCGTCGAACTTTACTACCATTAGAACGTACAACCTGTGATGGAAGTTCGCTGTTGTCTGGCTGCACAACTCTAGCTATAACTTCAGCCACTTCCTCAGTTTGCGGAATGCTACCCAGAAAGTTAATTAGTATTACTTGAATGCTTTTATCAGCCTCCAGCATTTTCAAACCTGTTTCTAGGCGATCGCGGAAGGTAGTTGGTGTAGTATCTGTAAGGAAAACATGACGTAGATTCAAACAAACACCTGGATTGCCACCAGCATTTGCAACTAAATCTAAAGTTGCCATCACTGAACCAGTACCATTACCTAAAATACCGATTTTTCCATGCATTTGCACACCATCCCAATCGCCCAAAATACCGTTGATTTCAGTACTGGTATGACGACTGATAATTTTTGCTGCCATCTCGGCCAGATCGGGATGACGCTTGATCGACCGTTCGTTGACCCTGACTTTACCATTAAGAGCCATAACTTGACTAGTAGTAGTGACTGCCAAGGGATTAATTTCGACTAAATCCAGGTCTTTTTGGACAAATAAGTGGTACATTTTCTCCACAACGCTGCTTACCGACTGCATCAGCGTCCCTTGCAAACCCATTTTCAAAGCCAATCGTCGAGCATAAAATGGCGAGAATTCCTGCTCCACGACAACATAGTGCATTCTTTCTCCAGCCGATTCCCAATCAATGTCTGCTTCTTTGCAACCTAAAAGTACCGGTCGGCAGACAGCAGTATCTAAAACCACTGCTAGATAAAATTCTTGGTTGGCGTCGTATTTAGATTCTGCCAGTACAACTTCCGGCAATTCGCCCCATATTGGTAAACTAAAGATATTTTGAGCTGCTGCGATCGCATCGATAGTCGTTTGGGCAAACCGGACTCCACCCGCTTTTGCCCGTTCCGCTCCGTGTACTTGAGATTTCAGTACAATTGGAAAGCGAATTTTTAACCGTTTCAAATCTGTAGGATGGTCAATTCGTTGGGAAGGCAATACCGGAATGCCTATCTCCGCAAACCATTCTTTAACTTGGTACTCTAATAAATCCATTGATACACCTTGTATTGACACTTTCCAAGATTTCGGTTAGTCCTGTCTTAATATTTTGCAGCACCTTTATTGCAGAATTAACCTTTTTGCAGCTATAAAAACTTATTTTTCACGGATCAATTTTATCGAATTCAGCAAATTAAGCATATTAATTTTGATAGTCAATTTGTTTGTGCCATAGTCACAACACATAATTAGTCTCCTCAGCAAGTTTCTCAGCATAGAAGATAACTAGCATTTTTGTCAAAACCCTCTGACATAGCATCGTAGTCTTAACCTTTAGATAATTTGTTCAGGAGGCAGGAGGAACCCACGTTTAAAAACGTGGGATTGATCTTAGACGCAATGCAAGTCGCGCTATGCGTCTCGATACAATTCTTGTTTTAAACTGGGCTTTATACCAATAATTAACAGTTTTTATCTATACTTCTTTCCTCCTGCCTTCTGACTTGAAAGTGGGTTTAGGGGTGTAAGGGTG
>CAXUOL010000446.1:0-5983 GCA_964252435.1 uncultured Nostoc sp. | reverse complement strand
GATGAAGTTGATGATTTGGTGAGAAAAGGCAAAGATTTGGAGAGAGTTGTATTAGCAAGAGCGGTGCGATCGCACTTACAAAATCGTGTATTAGTATATGGTAATAGAACAGTAGTATTTGAGTAAATAATGCTTAAGTGATTGAAAGTCGTAGCTATACAAAAAAGTCCACTTATGCGGACTTGAGAAAATAGTTATTTCAATAATTTACGTAGGTATTTTAGTTAGCTGAAACTAACTTTGTTTCATCTTTCGATTCATTTCTGATTTTAAAGTAGTAATAAAGATTACCAACAGTTAGGTCTGATGCTTGTTGTAAATTAGATGTAACTAATGTTTTATAACCAGTAATTCCAGCTTGTTCACTAATATAAAATTCATACTCTCGACGTAGTTCAGGCTCGAATAGAAATAACAACTGGTCACGAAGCGAATAGAAATGAGATTTTTCGGCTAAACTCTCATATACTAATTGTTCTGGCGGTTCTACTACATTGATTGGGGAGTAGTGAGTCTCTGGATTATTAAAATCAGCGCTACTTAAAAGTTTTAATTCTGATGAAGGAAGCGATTGCATCCAATCAACATGATTTTGCCACGAATCCAATACTGCTAAATCATGATTTTTAATGCGGATAATTTCGGGAAAGAGAAAATCAAGCTCATCATGTGATTCGCAGCGATTAATCACAGTTAGAGCATCTTGACAGATTTTATCTTGGAGTAGGATCAGGCGATCGCTCACTGCTGAAACTTCATTCTGCACTTGATAAGTTGCAACAATCGCCTGTTCAATTGCCCAAGCGCATTCAAGTCTGCGTAGTTGACCAGCTGTACAGGTTTCTTCCAGTAGATGCGGATTGCTGTAATCTGCTAAAGCCGTAAATAACATTCCCCTCACGCCATCAATCTCAGCGTTTCTTCGGCTGAAATCTTGCAATTGCATTGCTGAACGGAAGCGGTTAATCGCCTGGATAAACAATCCATACGCCCTCACTAAAGCTGTGCGATGTTGTTCAAATTTGATGTCTTGGGCTACTTGTTCGATTATTTGTCTAATTTCTACTCCTTGGTCTTTTAAGGCTTGTTTCAAGTCAATAAAGCCGTTTTTGACTTCCAGCCTCATTTGCTCTACTTCTTTTCTTAGTTTCATTGTTTGGTGCAGGTTTACTGCTGTCAACGCTACACCTGCGATTGTTCCCACACCAATCAAGGCTGTAGTTGCTTGCAGCACACCCAAGCTAGTCTGTATAGTTTGCAAACCCTTCACTACTGCTGTAAAACCTTCCCTACTCGGAATCAAATTATAATCAGTTACCAGTGGAGATAAAAGGCTGTTGTTGACTGTAGCACCAATAGCATGGCCAACAAACTGCCCGGTGGCTGCATCTCTAGCTATGCTTAAGGGGACTCCATTGCTAGAGACTTGTAGATATTTCCCAGCATCAATACCAGCTTGAATTGCAGGCGGAAATTGGAACAGCATATTCATAGGTTGCTAAAAGCTAATTTTCTTGAATTTAACTGGTATAAAAAAGCAAAGATAACCGTATTTATTCGGGATATTAATTAATTTTGTCTAAATCTGGGCATACTAAGCTTGAAAAACTCTATTGCCTCATATACTTTATGAATATTTCACTGGTTCACTCTAAGACTGTTGAGCTATTCTCACAGATTACTGGACAAAAGCTGATTCAAAAACATCTCACGCCGCTCGTGATATTTCTGGGAAATTTAGTCACGGTGCTGCTAGGAGTGATAATTGATAAATTTCCGACTTTTGACAGTGGAAAACTAAAAATCAAGTATTTTATTACTCAAATAAATAAGTTGGTACAAATAAATTTAGATGGATTGTATCAATTTGAGGATATTTTAAAGGGTAAAATTAAAATTTATGAAGCAGAAAATCAAAAAATATTTGAAAAAATAGGAGAAGCCAGTGGGCGAGATGTCAAAATTAAAAATTTCGCAGAAATTCAACAAAAAGAAGTTATTAAAGAAGCTACTGAGTCATGGACTAAGTGGCGTGAAGAACTGAAAAAAAATATTACTCATCAAAGTAAACACTGGGATTCATTACACAGTCCTGTTGTTAGTCAAGACAAACTCATTCAAGACTACATAAATCAGTTTACTGAAACTGTGTCACGAGAGATAGATATATGGGGTAATACAAAACTTAGAGATGTCATTTTGCTCAAAACTATTGAAGATATAGATGCGAAAATAGCCTATGAGCTAAATGCAATTCAAACTGAATTTCAAAGCATGGATATGCATATACAAACAAATTTGAGTCAACAACTTAAACTTTCAATTAATGGTATAAATGATGACTTTACGGGAATGGGAGGAATTGGTGGTGGTCTTGGAATTGGTGCTTTAGCTGCCGGATTAATGGTATTTTCAGGGCTTGGATTTATTGCCGTAGTTGTTGCAAGCCTAGCTGCTGCAATTGCTGGTTCGTTTGGTTTAGGAATGCTAGATTTTGATGGGCTAAAAGACCAAATAAAAGGGAAAGTAATTGAACTAGGATTTGAAAAATTCCATGAATCAATGGATAAATTTTCCGATAAGTTAGATGAAATAGTTGGCTCAGTCTTTGAAAACCGAGTTGAATCAGCTAGTCGAGTAATCGCACAAGCAATCACACTTTATGAAAATCTTCTAGAACACCAGAAAAAGGCTTACAACAAAACTCTGGCTGAAAAGATGTGGATTTACCAAAAGCGCGAAGAACTTGAGCAGGTACAGAATGAGTTGGAAGCCATTCTTAGTAAATGCACTATTGTTTAATCGCCTTCCTTACAGGCTTCAGTTCTGCGATCGCAGCTACCAGTTTGCCAGGATCGGCTGCTTTAGCGATATGGAGTTGAAATCCGGCTATCAAAACCTATTTTTGTGCCGTTTCTGCGGCGTAAACACTTAGAGCGATCACGGGAATTTGCCCACCTAAATGGCGGGCTATAAGGTACTTACTTCAGCGGATCATGTCCCCAATTCTTCAAAGAATAGCACCAGCGTGTGTGTTCCAAATCACCCGATGGCTGCTTTGCAATATGACGATGGACGTAACTAATAACTTTCTTCATGTGCGAAATGTCATCGTTGGTGTAATCATCCTTTCTCTGCAATAGCTGGATGATACGCCGTCCAGATTTATGACCGATTGACTCATCGTCGCCATCCTTTTGCCCGACAGTTTGTGACTCATCCGTATCTAGCCAAGATTCTAGTTCTTTAGGTGTCATATTGACAACTTGATGAAACTCGTCAATCACCGCTTTAACATCTTTACTCATGACTAAGCATTACTCCTCTACTTTCTTAAGAGCATCAGGCTTGTGAGCAGCTTGTTTTCCTGTCTTATCACTTTCAACTAAGTACTCAGGGTTATCTTCACTTGCAGCAATATGGTGTTCTTTAATATCTGTAGGTGAAGTGAGCTTCTTTACTACTTTGCCAGTTGTCTTGCCTTGTGAAGTGTTCCATTCAACCCGATCGCCTTTTTTGAATTGTTCAGTCACATTCATCCCCTATTTGATGTTTTATACCTACTAAAGTCACATTATGTCTGCGACTTGAAAAGCAGCCATCATTCTGGTGATAGAGAAAACATCCGTTCTTAAGCCAGTAATTTAATTAGGTGTAAGATGAAAAAATTAGGCGATCGCTCCAACTAGCTTGATACAAAAGCTGTGCTGCATCTACGTCCGTCGTAGACATTGCCTGATAATAAAGAAAGATTAAGCTACACTCAAAAAACTCTCAATGAGCCAAACTAGCCTAAATTTAGTTGCAATATCTATCTTTCTCATGACCCTATCGGTACTGGTGGGGCCATTCTTAAACTTATCACCGGCAGTACCAGCACTTGCTACCTTCACCATCTTAGGCATAGCGACATTAGATAGCTTCAGCCTGCAAGGCAAGGGTGGTACTATCTTTGTAGATTGGATTGCTGGTTTTTCAAAAGAACACCGCGATCGCATCGTCCACCACGAAGCAGGGCATTTTTTGGTTGCTTACCTATTGGGTATTCCCGTTACTGGCTACACACTCAGCGCTTGGGAAGCCTGGAAACAGGGGCAACCCGGACAAGGCGGTGTTAGCTTTGATGATGGCGAATTAGCATCTCAACTGGAAGTAGGTAAAATCAGCGCCCAAATGCTAGACCGCTACTGCACTGTTTGGATGGCGGGTATTGCTGCTGAAACCCTGGTTTTTAATAATGCTGAGGGTGGAACTGATGATAAAAGCAAGCTGATAGGAGTCTTGACAATGTTAGGCTTTTCTGAATCAGTTTATCAGCAAAAACTGCGTTTTCATGCTCTCCAGGCAAAAACTCTACTGCAAGAAAATTGGTCTAGCTATGAGACTTTAGTTAGTGCCATGCGACAACGCACTTCGGTAGAAGATTGCCATGCTGAGTTAGGAGTAGGGAGTGGAAAGTAGGAAGTTATATCAAGTTAGTAATGAAGAGTTTGTAGTAAGCACTTTAGTGCTTAGAAAATAAGGACTAAAGTCCTTATTACGAACTCATTAACATTATCTTAAACAGAAAAGTTATTCAGATCTGGCGCGGAGTGCAGGAGACGGAAAAAGATTTTCAAATCCAGCTTGTCGCTCAGTTAAAGATTCTAGAGCATCGTTCCAAAGACTTTCATAATAAAAGAAGGTTACGCCTAGACCGCGTTCTTGAGCAGCCCGCACCTGAGACTTAATTTGCTGCATGGGAACTGGGTTATTTCGTAACCCTGTCATAATGCCAACTCCAGTTGGAATTCTTTGTTGCGCTTCTTGAATTTCTGCGCGAGAAATATTTGCCACAAAACTTTTTAGATCCGGACGATAAATTTGCACAATTAACTCGTCCACAATATTTTGCCGCATCCAACCTAGCCAATCTTGCAAGTGAAACTTGTAAGCCAAATCATAGTAATTAGGAGAAACAGAGAAAATTGCCTGGGGTTTTCTCTGTTTCACAGCTTGGTTCAGTTTTACCATGAACGCCGTAATTTTATCTGCCCGCCACTTTACCCATGCCGCATCTTGGGGATTATTTGGGGGAGGATTCTTGGTTTCTTTGGTGTACAAAGCAACTGTATATTGGTCGTAGCCAAACTCGTGGGGCAAACTCGTATGATCGTCAAACTGAATGCCATCAGCATCATATTGAGTAATAGTTTCCAGTACAAGATTGGTGATGAACTGTTGCACTTGCGGATGGAACGGATTGAGCCACATCACCTCACCAGCCGCACTGTTTGAAGTTTGGCTACCATCCCGCTTTTGTGTGAACCAATCTGGGTAATTCATTGCTAGTTCTGAGGTTGGGGGAGCCATGAAACCAAACTCAAACCAGGGAATCACTAGCAATCCTTTGTGATGGGCTTGGGTAATCAGGTCCGCGAGAATATCATGTCCATCTGAACCTTTGTAGACAAAAGGTTGAATACCTGCACGTTGTGCTAGGGCACTAGGATACATCACATAACCAGAATTCCACACCACAGGATAGATTGTGTTGAAGTTCATCCGCCGCAGTTGACTGACTGCATCTTGCACTTTTTCTCGATTCTTGAGGGTGTCAAAATCATTAGTGGTCATCCAAACCCCGCGAATTTCCTGACGGGGTATCTGCGCGATCGCAGGGGTGAAACTGTCCACCAGCAATACAGTAACAAACGATATTAAAATAAGAATCGGAAAAAGAGATTTGAGTAGTCGCCGCCAGCTTTGAACAATAAAAGATGATTTCATCGATTTGAATGATGCATTACCTACCCACACATGCCATTGCTCGCTTTTACGATTGAATCTACTAACCATATAGTCTACAAGTATTTATGCTTAGTACAGAATTGATGAGTTGGTAGTTGTTCGTTCCCTGCTTTTAGAACTTTTGCACCAGAAAAACTAAAGCAGACAAATTAAGATAGTTGACGCAGCTAGTAGGCATTTGTGCCCAATAGAT
>CAXUOL010000445.1:0-5991 GCA_964252435.1 uncultured Nostoc sp. | reverse complement strand
TTGGTAAAAAAGATGTGCTGAATACAGATCCAGCAGCAGATGTGGATGCCAGAGTTGTAGAAGTTAAAATTGCTCTGTCTCCAGAAGATAGCCAAAAAGTTTCTGGTTTAACTTACGCCAAAGTTCTTGTCGATATTAATAATTAATTACGAATTACGAATTACGAATTATTTTAACTGTGCTTGGATACCTATAAAATGAATCAAAAAATACCTTTGTCATGGCTACAACTAACAAGAGAAAAAACTCGCCTAGCTGTGGCTTTAGCAGGAATTGCTTTTGCTGATATTTTAATGTTTATGCAACTCGGCTTTCGGGATGCTCTGTATTATAGTAACGTTCGATTTCATAATAGCTTGCAAGGTGATATTGTTTTAATTAATAGTCAATCTAACGCTATATTGGCGATGAGAGGCTTTTCTCAACGACGATTATATAAAGCTTTAGAATTACCCGCAGTTCAATCAGTACATCCAATATATTTGGACTTTACAATCTGGAAAAATCCTGTAACAGGTCGTCCTCGGAGTATCCTAATCTTTGGAATGAACCCAGAAAATAACCTACTTAACTTACCTGGAGTTCAGGAAAATTTAGATAAACTTAAATTACCTGATGTAGTTCTATTTGACCGTTCTTCTAGGGTAGAATATGGTCCGATCGCTGCTAATTATAACCAAGGAAAGACTGTAACAGCAGAAGTACGAAGGCGGCGAGTTAAAGTAGAAGGGCTATTTACATTAGGCGCATCATTTGGCGCAGATGGTAATTTAATCACGAGTGATATCAACTTTCTGCGAATATTCAGCAATCGTCAAAAAGGATTAATTGATATTGGGCTAATTAAATTAAAACCAGGAGCCGATGCTAATGTTGTTGCTCAAGAATTACGCAAGTATTTACCTAATGAAGTAAATGTTTTAACTAAACAAGAATTTATTGACTTTGAGCGGAATTATTGGGCAAATAGTACAGCTATTGGCTTTATTTTCACATTAGGAACTGTCATGGGTTTCATTGTGGGGACTGTAATTGTTTATCAAATTCTTTATACAGAAGTTGCAGATCATTTAGCTGAGTACGCTACCCTCAAGGCAATAGGTTACACACAAAACTATTTATTGACAGTCATTCTTCAAGAAGCTTTATTATTAGCAGTTTTAGGCTATTTTCCTGGAATAGTTTTTGCCCTATTTATGTATAACAGCGCCAGAAGTGCAACACTTTTACCAGTGTTTATGAGTTTTGAGCGAGCGGTAATGGTATTGATTTTGACTATGATAATGTGCATTATTTCTGGTGCGATCGCAGTCCGAAAATTACGTTCTGCCGATCCAGCAGATATATTTTAATTAAGTAAATATTAATTAAAATAAACTATTGGTAACTATAGTTTATAATCAATAATGAAGAAAGCTTAATTTTTGATAGGCGCTACAGTTACGTTTCAAAGCTGTTAACTTTTAACTAATAAGAATATGATAGAAAAAGAACCTGTGATTGCCATTAAAAATCTCAATCACTACTATGGCAAAGGGGCACTGAAAAAACAGATATTATTTGACATCAACCTAGAAATTTATCCAGGTGAAATTGTAATTATGACCGGGCCATCAGGTTCAGGTAAAACAACATTACTAAGCTTAATTGGTGGTTTGCGGTCTGTACAAGAAGGAAGTTTAAAATTTTTAGGTGAAGAACTTATTGGCGTCAGTCAAAACAAATTAGTGCAGATGCGACGCAACATTGGCTATATTTTTCAAGCTCATAATTTGCTAGGGTTCCTGACAGCCAAGCAAAATGTGCAAATGGCAGTGGAATTGAACGATAATATTTCTCAAACAGAAGCAATGGCTAAATCAAAAGCTATGCTAAGGTCTGTTGGTCTAGAAGAACGAGTTGATTATTACCCAGACAATCTTTCTGGTGGACAAAAGCAAAGAATTGCGATCGCCCGCGCCTTGGTGAATCGTCCCCCCTTGGTACTAGCAGACGAACCAACAGCAGCATTAGACAAACAATCAGGACGCGATGTCGTGGAAATAATGCAGAGTCTAGCCAAAAATCAGGGAACTACTATCTTATTAGTGACACACGACAACCGCATTTTAGACATAGCCGATCGCATCGTAGAAATGGAAGATGGTCTTCTAACCCGTAATTCCTCTAATACAGTTATTCAGTCATGATTTTAGTCATTAGTCCTTTGTAAATGACCAATGATATCATGTCTGGTTAAATACTTATAATATCTGTAGTAGCACGGCAAGCTTAATTTATTGGGTTGAGTAATTCTGTTAATTATTGAATTTTGGTTTTCCTAAGTTTTTGAAACCCAACATTTTAAGCATGTCGCGCTACTACTGGTCTGTCCCATTAATTTTGCTGGGTTACAAGATTCCCGACTTCTTGAAGAAGTCGGGAATCTGACCACCACTAACCAATCAGAACTAATGCAATGAACCACTACTAGTCTGTCCCAAAAGTTTTGATAGGTGAATCAGTTTTAAATTTCTCTTCTTTACCTCTTTTACTTTGCGCTCTTTGCGTCCTTTGCGGTTCGTTCTCTTAATTCTCAGAATTAATGGGACAGACCACTACATTGATAGATTTTATTACAAGTAATAACCCAAACTTGATATGACTAATGACCAATGACCAATGACCAATGACAGCCATAATTTATCATCTAGCCGAGCCTGATTTTTTAATTCCAGGTGACTTTGGTGGAGTTGGAGTATTTGGTTGGCGACTAGTACGAAAAGTCACATTCACGCCTTCATTCGATTGTTCCAGCACCAGTAGAGGTGTAGGTTTAGCCTTTTGATCCCAATGCATGGTCGCAATCCGACCTTGAATTATTGGCTGCCAACTATCTTCGTCTTCGATGGGGCTTAGGTAAGTTTCTATACAATCAATAATTTGACTAATAGTCGCAGAAGTTGCTTGCGTCGGTAACTTCATTAATTTGACTTGAATCCGAAACAGCACCCGTTTAGCAGAATTCCCTGGACTACCAGTCTCATACTCGACATCAAAAATTTCATCTACTTGCCGTCCAGCACTATTAGCAATTCCGACCGATCCTTGTTGGGCTTGATTTGGACGCAAGGCTTGAGAAATTTTTTCTTTGATCTGAATCTTTATTTGATTAAGAATTGCAAAATGAAACACCTCCTCTGACATCCGCATTCGCAGATAATCCAGGTTAAAGTCCCGTGAATTCACCAAATCGGGATTAGTTTCCATTTTGCGAATTGTTTCCAGCGCCAGCTTAAACTTTTTCTCTAGTTCTCGCGCGCGGAATTGTTCAAACTTAAGTTTTTTCTCCAGCTTATCCATCTGGAGTTTACTATACACAATCAAAGCAATCACCACTAAAGCCAGTCCTCCAGAAGTTACCAACAATAAAGGTGGTATTTGAGGATTACTTGCTGGCACTTCCTGGGATGCCTTTTTAGTAGTCTTTTTCCCAGAGGATTGGGCAAGAAACATTGAGGTGGACATGATTGGAAACTGAAAAACTTGACTCCTGATGTTTAGGATGCCCAAATCTTCAAGGTCATCTTGCTGTATGATTAATATTTTTTACAGCGTTTTACAAATCGTATATGTCCAGACATTTGAGCCTCCTTCCCCTATCTGAGGTTTCATCTACAAGCTTTAGCAAGATTCGTCTGATAGCCACAGATATGGATGGCACCCTGACTAGACGAGGAAAATTTACTCCTGCACTACTGCAAGCTTTAGAGGACTTAGCCGCGGCTGACATTAAAGTGCTAATTGTCACCGGGCGTTCTGCTGGGTGGGTAAGTGGATTGAGTAGCTTGATGCCAGTGGCAGGTGCGATGGCAGAAAATGGCGGTTTGTACTTTCCACCTGGAAACCAGAAACCAATAGTCTTAACACCCATTCCTGATTTAGTTCAACATCGCCAGCACTTGGCTACAACTTTTCAGAATTTACAAACTAAATTTCCCCAAATTCAAGAATCTGCTGATAATCGCTTTCGCATCACCGATTGGACTTTTGATGTAGCTGGTTTGCGTGAAGACGAACTACAAACCCTAGATAATCTCTGTGAACAAATGGGCTGGGGATTTACCTATAGCAACGTGCAGTGTCACATTAAACCCCAAGAGCAAGATAAAGCTGTAGGATTGTTGCAGGTATTGCGCGAATATTTGCCCCAGTATTTATCAGAACAAATTGTCACTGTGGGTGATAGCCCCAATGATGAAAGTTTATTTAATCGCCGTTATTTTCCTGTTTCTGTAGGAGTGGCAAATGTGCTGGAATATGCAGATAAATTGCAACATCAGCCCGCTTATATGACCTCAGCTGCCGAAGGCGATGGATTTTGTGAGTTATCCAGTTACATTTTGCAAAGCTTCCAAATCCCAAATTAAGGGGAATTAGAATTTACTCTAAAATAATCTTGTAGCACTGATTTTAGGCTCTTCAGTACTTGGTATGCTAAATCTATGTTATAAAAAGCTCGAAACCCTTACTAGACAACATAAACATCAGTTTTTAACTTAAATTTAAGAGCTTTTATGAGGTTTAGAGGCTTTAACCCTAATTTGTTAGTGGATTTTGAGTTTTAATTAATAGTTTGGTATAACACATATTGAAGAACCATTATTATTATTGCTTACCAATATTTATATATATCCATTTGTCATGGTGTCAGAGGAGGAATAATTACGATCAAGTAGAGTTATATATATATTAACATTTACGCCCGTCAAACGGACGTAAATATCATTAAACAATTGTGCTGGCTAAATTATTTACTCTAAATTTATTAGAAAATTTAGAGATTTAGTTAATAGCCCTCTATAGTATAACCAGCAGATTGGACTATCTGTTTAATTGACTCTTCAGAAGCCGCAGCATCTACAGTGACAGTTTTAGTATCAACGTTCACATCTACTTTGGCATCAGATTCCATAGTCTGAATAGATTTAATTATTTTCTGGGCGCACTCATTACCTTTAATATTGGTAACTTTCAATTTAATTGCCATTACTTACCTCGTTACGTAAACGGAAATAATTTACCTTATAACAAATATAATATCAATTTTAATAGTGAGCGCACATCTTACTTGAGTTAGGGAATTGAGCCTCATATAAATAGTAATAACTAATAGTTATACCTAAATCATTATTGACAAATTATTGAGGCAGTAAAACTAAATGAAATGCCAAAATATATAAAGTTATTTATGAAAATACACTTAGAAACTACTAACTTATAAAAAGCCGTTTTTTAGTTTGTTATGAAGACTCCACGAGACATTCCTCCTGCTTTTCTTGGCATTCTTGTTCGACATAGTTGTTTTAGTAACACTGCCCAATCGTACAAGCGTCTATGCGTAATTCACGAAATTTTTTGATCTGTAGTTTTTAATTTATTGTATGCTTCAAGTACTTTTAGATCCCCCCTAACCCACGCCAGTCGCTCCACTTGGGGAGACCCCTTCTCTACGAAACGCTCCGCGTTCCGTTCGTGCAGCGTCTCGTAGAGAAGGAAAGGCGCTAGCCTCTCCCTTTGGGAGAAGACCGCGCTGGCTCCCCTTAAAAAGGTGGGAACCGGAATCAAATCAACTACAAATACCCACTTTGTCAGTTTGTCTAATTAAGATATGTTTGGTAAATAAAATAAGTAGCCTACATCATCGGCTGTTATTCCACACTTGACATAAAGCATTGTGAGTGCAAAACGTCTGCCAGAAACCATTGCCCATGTCAGAATTACCCGCCAATCCTGGCAACACGGCTTCCTTGAGGGTGAAGTGAGTGCGGGTGAGTTTGAGTGGCATTTTCAGTGGCATTTTCGCCGGGGAGAACTTGCCGTCAAGCCTTCCCAAGGTCGCGCCTTAATCAAAGAACCTCTTGGTCGATTCTTGGAGCAACAAGATTACCAGCTAGAGCCTGGAGGAGACTATGCTTTTACGATTCGGGCGGAACTTTAAAAGTTAGGAGT
>CAXUOL010000444.1:0-6000 GCA_964252435.1 uncultured Nostoc sp. | reverse complement strand
CACGCAGCAAAATTGGTACTGCCCAAATAAAGAAAGTCAGCATCACCACTCCAGAAGGAATCACAACCAAAGCTTGAGAAGATTCAACTGGTAATAGGGAAATCATTGCAATCAATGTTCCTAAAGCTTGAAAAATTGGGCTGAACCAATCTAGTCCAACGCGCGAACCTCGAATCCACTCGGTCAAAGCACCACGATTTTCATTCTCTAACAAGGTTGGTATCCAAATTAAACCCGCTACACAAGTACCTATAACAACGGTATAAATACGCCGCCAAGGAGGAGAGAAGAGGAGAGAAAATTTGCTGCTATTTTGTAATTGAAGCCAAGCAAGAAAAATCAAAACTACGACTTCTGTGCAAAGGGTGAGGGTAAAAAAATAATGAGTAGCAATACCTAAAGCATTAATTCCTATCCAGAAAAGTGCTAGCCATATAGGTAAAGGTGTGCGGTTTTGAATATGACGTGTGGCAATTACTAAGCAGGTGAGGGAACCAATTACCCACAAAATTGCCAAAGTGTAATGACGCGCTTCTTGTGCTAAAAATACGCCATAAGGTGATACTGCCATCATGGCAGCAGTTAAGTGTCCCACTAATGACGAACGAAACGCTACTCTACCTAATATGTAAACACATGGGATAGAGGCAGCGCCGATTATTGCTGGTAGCAATCGCGCACCAAACAGCGATACTAATCCTCCATCGCTGGGAAATAATTTCATCCACAGGTAAGCCAGGACAAAATACAGTGGTGGATGATTATCTTGGGTAGCTAAGTTGTGAATGACATCACCAATAGTTGCAGCTGGGTTTAGTTGCAGTGGTTGTAATAGGATATCAGGTGCGATCGCTCGATCTAGCGGAACTGATAAAAAAGTATTTCCTAAGCTAAACACCAAGGTGGCAAACTCATCAGTCCAAGGAGGCTTTGCAGTCAAGTTGACTAGACGCAAGCTGATGCCGACGATCAACCATATTAAGATCGGCAAGAGATGAACCCAGAAAGGAGGAAGGCGAGTCTGCCAATTATGCCAATGCTTGCGTTGTGAGCCAGAGTTTTTATCTGCCAGAGGCAGGAAATGTGTAGCAGATGCAGGTAGTAACGAGATAATTTGTTTGTAAAAATAAAATGCACCTTGAAAAAAAACTCTCATCGCCAGGCCTCACACTCATGGATTTGTAGATTTGACGTTTGAGATTTAAGTTCGTTCTAAAATCTAAAAACAAAAATCTAAATCTCAAATCCCTCGTTGTGATTATTTCACGTCTGTGACACGCCAGCTAAGTTTCAAATTAACCCAGAAATTCCAGATGGTAGCAACTGCGATCGCTATCAACTTAGCTAAATACTGATTTATTTCCAAGACATTATAGAGAAAGTTAATTATTAAAGCTTGTAATATAACTCCTGCCAAACAGACCGCACTGAACTTCAAGAATCGCTTGAAACGTTGATGCACAGCACGTTGCCCCTGAGAAATATCACTAAAAGTCCATAAATCATTCCATAGGAAATTATTTATGATTGCCACTCCAGCCGAAAGAATCGTACTGCGAGTTAAACCTAAAAGAATTACAGTACGCAGCAAGTGAAACACTGTTAAATCCACAAATACCCCACTAAAGCCAACCAACCCAAAGCGGAGGAATCGACCGACGGGGAAATTGACTTTTCTACTCAATCGTCCTACTCCTCCTGTGGAAAGCCGCAATCGCACTAAATGGTGAATGTAATCTATATATTGCTTCCATGTCACCTTACTCTCGCCCTCTTTGCGTTCGCAAAATACATACCCAACCTCGGCAACTTGGTCTACTTTTCCCCGACCAATTACTTCTAGAAGAATTTTATATCCGACTGGATTGAGTGTTGCACCTGCGATCGCACTCCGGCGCACCATAAAATAACCACTCATCGGGTCAGAAACTCTGCCCAGTACCCCCGGTAAGATTACCAAGCCTAACAACTGAGCGCCACGAGACAAGAAACGCCTAACAATACTCCAGCTACTAACCCCGCCTCCTTCTACATGACGGCTAGCTACTGCCAAATCTGCTCCCTGCTCAATATTACGCAACAGTTGTATTAGTACCTCTGGTGGATGCTGTAAATCTCCATCAATCACCCCCAACACACTCCCCATAGCTGCTTGCCACCCACGAATCACTGCTGAGGACAGCCCCCGTTCCTGTTGGCGTCGCATCACCCGCAACTGGGGGTATTCTGTTGTCAAAGATTGCGCTATCTCCCAGGTTCGGTCTGGGCTATCATCATCTACCACTATTAGTTCATAGTTTCCTGCAATAGATTCATCTAGTAATTGACTCAATATGCTAACTACATTCTTGATGTTGTCACGCTCTTTATAAGTAGGAATTACTAGAGAAAGATGAATAAATTCATCATCTGTATCCACGGGGCTGAAGGGCAACTCTGGAATCTTTAGTGGGCCAGTTGATACTGTTAACAGCGAGTTGGATGAGTTTGTTTTCATATTGCAAATTGCAAAACGAGGGTGTGTAAAGTCCGTGGAAAATAGAATCAAACATCTGCTGACTTTATTGACTGAACTTAGTTACTCAAGACTTGAGGAATACTTTTGTTACAGTTAGCTGCCCTGAAAGTTTAGTAATTCCCGCACTTCGATCCCAGTATTTTCCTAAATTCATCTAAATTTTACATCTTACCCCTTGTTTTTATGATAATATACGAAAAATTACGTATTTTTTAGCGAAACATCCTGTACTTTTAAATAAACTAAGTCAGGAAATATATAGTTTATTAAGCATATTTATGATTTTTTAATGATATTACGGTGAATATTAATTTAATATGAAGTATCGGAAATTTTGATAATGTGCTTATACATTATTGTTGCTACAGCAAGGTAAAAATAAAGCGCAAATGCTGATTAGATAAAGCTTGTTACACCCGAAAAAACTTATTTGTTGATAGAATAAGTCTTGAATTAATTAAACACTACAAAACAAATAAAAATCAAAATAGTTTTTTGAGAAATAGTTATAGCTATTTCTTAACTGTAAGAGCAGCTATAAATTCCTGTTCGATTTTTGAAAAAGCGAACTACTCCATAAGGTAAGAGGCAGTTAATGTTTCACTATTAACTGTTTTTAGGAGTAATTTGATGAATCAAATGAGACTAGATATGTACAGTCCCGTTTTGCAAGATTTGTCAACGTTTAGCAATATAAAAAATAAGCTTAACAAAAATTAATATGTTACTAAATAAGTATACTATTTAGTAGGCACTGTACTGTAAATATGTCAAAAGTAACACTATAAAATCCCCCAATAGGGCATTGCAAAAAAAAGAAAAATTTTGTTTGTTATTAAAATGATGGCGTAGTTTTATTGCTTGTTTTGAGTAAATGAACCTCTAAGAATACAGGGTAGATCATGCATATTCCTGATGGATTTGTTTCTATTCCGGTAGCAGGAGCTACTGGTTTAGCGAGTGCGGCAGCGCTGTTTGTTGCCTTCGGGCGATCGCAAGAGGCTTTTGGGATTCGCCGTGCCCCGATATTGGGACTAACCACCGCCTTTATTTTTGCTGCCCAGATGATCAATTTTCCAGTAGCAGGAGGTACTAGTGGTCACTTGTTAGGGGGAACCTTAGCTGCGATCGTTTTGGGCAGTCCTTGGGCAGGAACATTGTGTCTGGCCACAGTTTTAATTATTCAAGCCGTGCTATTTGCTGATGGTGGCATTACAGCCTTGGGAGCAAATATTTTTAACATGGCAGTAGTTGGGGTTTGGGTTGGCTGGGTTTTAACCGAAACCTTGCAACGGCTGTTTGGGGGGTCTAAAGGGCGCTTACCCTTGGCTGCTGGGATCGCAGCTGGTGTGAGTGTAGTAGTAGCTGCTGTGGTTTGTGCCATTGAATTAGCCCTTTCAGGAACTGCACCGGTAGCGATAGTTTTACCAGCTATGACTGGTGTGCATATTTTGATTGGCATTGGCGAAGGAATGATTACCGGGGGTGTGCTGACTTATCTAGCCAGAGCCAGACCAGATTTGTTACCAGGCGAACAGCACGAGTTTCGCGGCTGGTCAGTGCCCATTGTCACCATTTTCTTGATTGCGGGAGTATTGTCACTCTTTGCTTCAGCATGGCCCGATGGTTTGGAGAAAGTTGCTGAAAACACAGGCTTCATCAACTTAGCCCAAAAAGTACGGATAATTGTGCCGACTCCCTTAGCTGATTATGGAATTGAGGGCTTGGGGCCAATTGGCACTAGTATTGCTGGACTGGTGGGAGCTGCGGTTTGCTTTGCTGTTGCCTTTGGAATTGCCAAGGTAGTGAAACCGAATAATGCTTAAACTTTCCTTACCGCTACGCTTGCAACTGTCTCTAGTGATTGTGGTGGGAGCAGCTTTATTAAAGCATCATGCCTGGTATGGACTAAGTGTATATGGCGCGATCGCACTTTTATGGGCTTGCTTCTTGCGCGTACCAATTCGCCAATTGGGAGGATTACTCGGCACAGAATTGATTTTTTTGTCATTGCTAGCATTGCCCTTGGGATGGGAACGAGCCAGTTTTTTGCTAGTTCGTTCGCTGGTTTGTCTGGTGACAATGAATAGTTTTTTGTTAACCTTACCGCCCCACAGTTTCGGCATTGCCCTTAAAAGCTTACCTGTACCAGCACCTTTAAAGGAAAACTTGTTATTAGCTGGGCAATATATGGAAATTTTGCTCTCAGAAGTAACGCGAATGCAGCGCAGTGCCCAACTACGCGGTTTGACTGGAACTACCGGATGGTTGCGCTATGCCAGTGCTGCCATGATTGGAGCTTTGTATCTCCGTAGTTTAGATAGAGCAGAGCGAGTCTATGCGGCAATGGTAGCTCGTGGTTACAACGGACAATTACCCATAGATTCTACCCTCAGACCAAAAGAACGTTTTGCCCTATTACTAGCTTGGGCGATCGCTGCTAGCGTAACCCTAATTTCTTACAAAATTTAACCCACTCCCCAGTAGAGATGCGATTTCGCGTCTCTTCCTAAGACGCGATTAATCGCGTCTCTACTCCCTTAAATATTGAGTTTGTAAATTTTGAAATCATTAACTTCTAATCCCCAATTATCAACCCATAACCCCCATGCAGCTGTAGTCGAGGTTGAGAACCTGGTGTATGCATATTCCCACCAGGAGCCAGTATTACAGGAAATATCTTTTACCTTGAACAAAGGCGATCGCGTGGCATTAATGGGAGCAACAGGTTCTGGAAAAAGTACCTTGTTGGAGAACTTAATCGGTTTAAAACAACCCCAAACAGGGAAAATTACCATTAATGGCATCTCCGTAGAACCGCAAACTTTACCCCAAGTGCGTCGTCAAATTGGCTTTAGCTTCCAAGATGCCAACGACCAACTATTTATGCCAACCATCTTGGAAGATATTACCTTTGGGCCACGTAACTATGGGATGTCACCAGCAGAAGCTAGCGATCGCGCCCGACAATTATTAGCTGATTTTGGTCTAGAAGCCTACGCCAATCGTTCCGCCCACGAACTTTCTGGTGGGCAAAGACGCCTAGCCGCCCTAGCCTCGATTTTAGCCCTAGAACCAACAATTCTAATTTTGGATGAGCCAACTAACGGTCTCGATCCAGCATGGCGGCGTCATTTGGCGCAAGTATTATTAAAGTTACCTGTGCAAGTGATATTAATTGCCTCCCACGATCTAAATTGGTTAGGCAGAGTTACTCAACGCGCTTTGGTGCTATCTGGTGGTCGTATTCAAATAGACAGCGATATTCAACCACTTTTGCAAGATGGTGCTACTTTAGACCAGTTGGGTTTGCCGATAGATTGGTGAGTTGGGCATGGGGCATGGGGCATGGGGCATAGGGAATGGAGAAGATGACGCGGAGCAGGGGGCTGGGAAATGAGGGAGATGAGGGAGATGAGGGGACAAGAGGACAAGGAGACAAGGAGAGAAACTAAACTGCTAACTCGTACGTCTTCACTCTG
>CAXUOL010000443.1:2982-6002 GCA_964252435.1 uncultured Nostoc sp. | reverse complement strand
GCTTCATGCACCTAAAAAATCTTGGGATTATGATAATTTAGTGACATGCAACGCCTAATGTGTGATGACGCGCTGAGTGTGCTGTGTTATGAACCGCAGGATAGGTGGAGAACAAAACAGTCCAGATAACTAAAGAAGATAGCAGCATATAAAGCGTTACCTGCACAGGTTTGGATAAGGTAATACCTGCGGTCTTCTCCAATAGTGAAATATGAGAAAAAGTAGTCATTTTTGACCTCCTAATAATAAATTTGGGTAATTCATCAATCAAAGGGCATAACGCCGCTTGATTGCAAAAAGATATACCATCAACTTTGTATTTGACAAGTGTGTATCAAATGTCTTGTGTAATTCGACTTTAGTGAATACTATACTATCCTTTGACATTCGCTCATCACGATGTAGAAATCTACACATAAAGTCCATACAAATAACAAAAGAATGACACATGGTTTTGAGTGATGGCATTTTCAGGCGCTGCTAACACGAAGGTAACAGATAAAAATTAAAAATTAAAAGTTCTCATATTACCAAGCATTCAAAATTCCTTGAATAAACGTGATTTATGTTATGCCTAAGCCAATTAAAGACATTAGAGATTAGCAACAGTTTCTTGCTTGTGTCTATATTCAAGGTGCTATTATAGCCATTGTTTATACTCTAAGTACTGCTGAAGCAATCAGCATATCAGGAATATGCATGAAACAGTTAGTTTTATCTAAATACTATTTATACATAACCAAGCGTATAAATACAGTTAAAAGAAAAAATATTACGAGAGTTTTTAGAGCTTGATCTAGATTTAACGACTTAACTGGCAATTTGGAAGCGCTAAAAAATTATTGACAATAATTATTAATTCCTCTAATATCTAAAAGCAATTGCAAATCTTTTGCAATTCTTTTTTGGCGCTAACTGTAACTAAATGTCATGCCCAACAACTTCGCTCTAGGTAACGGAAAACCTTGGAGCCGCCGTCAATTATTGAAGCTGGGCCTAGTCGGTGCTGGAATAACTGGTGCAGCCGGACTTTGGCAGATGCTAAATCTACAAAGTAAGTCAATCGTTAAAGTGCCACCATTCGATAGGTCAGCACCAGACGACGTTACTAACCCAATGAAGATGTTAAGGGATTTTGATTATGGGACGGTAAAGCAAGAAAATGGGCGGACTATCCGGGAATTTAAGTTAACTGCGGGTACTTCCATCATAAAACTCAACAGTGCTGTCTCTTACAACATCTGGGATTTAAACGGTCGCATACCAGGGCCAACGCTACGGGCAAAACAGGGCGATCGCATCCGGGTACTATTTCTCAATAATGCGGGACATTCTCACTCTTTGCATTTTCATGGCATTCATCCAGCGGAAATGGATGGTGTTCGACCAATCAGCAATGGTAGTGCCACAATTTACGAATTTGATGCTGAACCCTATGGCGTTCACTTATACCACTGCCATATTGAACCAGTCACTCGTCACATCGCTAAGGGGCTGTACGGAATGTTTATCATCGATCCACCTACTCCCCGTCCCCCGGCTGATGAAATTGTGTTAGTGATGGGTGGGTATGACGTGAATGATGATAGCCATAACGATTATTACGCCTTCAACGGTCTGCCCCACTATTACATGCATAATCCCATTGGCATTTACAAAGATCAGTTGATTCGGCTGTATGTTCTCAACATCATTGAATACGATCCGGCAGTAACGTTTCATCTCCATGCCAACTTCTTTGATGTCTATCGCTATGGCATGAGTATGACTGCTAGCGAGAAAGCAGATGTGATTACGATGGGTATTGCAGAAAGGCACATCTTAGAATTTGCTTTTCGCTACCCAGGTAAGTATATGTTCCATCCCCATCAAGATGCGATCGCAGAAAACGGTTGCATGGGTCAATTTGAAGTACTTGCTGATAACAACTCTCAAAATAATGTTAAACATTCTTGACAATATTCTTAGTAATTTGTAATCAATTTATTAAAAATTTAGCAAACTAGTTGATAAAAAATCTCATTATATGCAACAGTAAAATCTATGACAATCTGTCAAACAAACTACTTTCTAGTAATAGTTTGAAATGTTTCAATTAATACCTTTTAAGTTGTATGAGGAGCAAAAATGATAAAACTTCGTTATATCTGTTTAGCAGCAGCAACAGCGGTAATAGTTACCTTGAGTTCCTGTAGTAGTACGCCAACCGCAGAAAATCCATCAGCACCAGTTGCTAGCACTCCAGCTACAGAGGCAGTAAGTAATAACAGTCACAGTGGTCACGGTAGCAAAGAAAAAATTAACATTAATAGTGCCATATTGTCAGAATTGGATAAATTTGAAGCCAAACTAGGAATTCCGGCATTATCCAACAAAATCCAGGCAAATCGTCCCTATGGTAGCCCAGAAGATTTAGTTACTAAAAAAGTAATTACTCAAGAACAGTTCGACCAAATTAAAGACCAAGTTGGTGTTCAAGAAGTGGTACTCACAGGTGAGGCAAAAGATGTTGATTATATGTCTAAATTAGGCTTAATGAAAGGGCATCTTTTGGTAGCCAAAGAACTGCTAGATCAGAATCAGCCGAAACAGGCAGAACCTCATATTGGACATCCAGTTGAGGAGATTTACGTTGATGTCGAAGATCAATTGAATGAACGAAAAGTCAAAGAATTTAAGACAACTTTAGTAAGTTTGCAAGATTTAGTGAAATCTAGTCCGAAAGATAGCAAAGTTAAAACTAATTTTACTTCTTCAATGCAAGCAGTTGACGGAGCGATCGCAGCTTTGCCAGAAGCTCAACGCTCCAAACCAGGATTTACGCTACAGGTAATTAACGAACTACTAGATTCAGCTAACTCCGAATATGGTGCAGCGATCGCAAATGGTAAAGTAACCGCGCCAATTGAGTATCAAGACTCCCGTGGTTTTGTCTTTTACGCCAATGATTTATACAAAGGAATTTCTAGTCAAGTAGCTCAAGCAGATCCCGAAGCACACAAAGCGATCGATACTAGTTT
>CAXUOL010000443.1:0-2882 GCA_964252435.1 uncultured Nostoc sp. | reverse complement strand
ATTGACCTGCTGAACGCCATCATGGAATTTGAACTAGCAGGGGTAGTGCGCTACACACATTATTCTTTGATGGTAACTGGCCCTAACCGTATTCCAATTGTGGCTTTTTTCAAAGCACAGGCAAGTGAATCTTTACTTCATGCTGAACAAGTGGGAGAAATTCTCACCGGTTTAGATGGGCATCCTTCACTGAAAATTGCCCCAATGGAGGAAACTTACCAGCATAAAGTCAAGGATATCTTGGAAGAAAGTTTATCCCATGAAAAAAAGGCATTGGATCTGTATAAAAAATTGCTCGACACTGTTACCGATGCCAGCATTTACCTTGAAGAATTCGCTCGCGGTATGATTGGACAGGAAGAGATGCATAATCTCGAACTGAAAAAGATGCTACGCGATTTTAGTTAATAGTCATTAGTCCTTAGTCATTGGTCATTAGTCATTGTTTATTAGTCAAAAAATTCAAAGGACAACTGACAAGGGACAAAGGACTAATGACAAAGGACAAAAGACAAAGGACAAAAAATGAATTTTAGTGCTGCTCTACCTACTTTTGTAATAACACTCCGAGAAGGAGTGGAAGCTGCCCTTGTTGTTGGTATTGTGCTAGCTTTGCTCCAAAAAGCTAAACAATCTCGACTCAACTCTTGGGTATATGCTGGTGTCGGCGTTGGTATTGTCATTAGTGCCTTAATAGGTGTGTTATTCAGTTGGATAATTCAAATACTAGGAGCAGCGAATCCTCAATACACCTCCGTAGTTGAGCCAGGACTAGAAGGTGTGTTTAGTGTATTAGCGATCGCAATGCTCAGTTGGATGCTAATCTGGATGACTAAACAAGCTAGATTCATGAAAGCTACAGTTGAGGGAGCAGTAACAGAAGCGCTGACACAAAACTCAAATGCTGGCTGGGGTGTTTTTACTTTAATTTTAGTTGCCGTTCTGCGCGAAGGCTTTGAAACTGTTCTCTTCGTTGCTGCTAATTTTCAACAGGGATTAATGCCAGCATTGGGCGCTGTTGCTGGTTTGGTAGCGGCATGTGCTATTGGGGTGCTGCTATTTAAATGGGGTGTCAAAATTAACATCCGCCAGTTTTTCCAAGTAATGGGCGTTTTATTAATGTTGATTGTCGCTGGGTTGGTAGTTTCAGCCTTGAAACATTTTGACGACGCTGTGGCTAACCTTGCTCTTAGCAGTCGTGCCACAGAAAGTCTTTGTTTCTATTACGAACGCTTTACAAAAGTCCACTCCTGTATTTTGGGGCCAATGGTTTCCAATACTTCCACAATCTTGCCTGACGAACAGTTTCCTGGGATTATTCTCAAATCTTTATTTGGCTATAGAGACAATCTCTATCTTGTGCAAGCAGTAGGATACGTGACATTTTTACTCACCATTGGAGGACTGTATTTCCGCAGCCTTGGAGGTGCTTCTCCTGAAGGTAAAAAGAATATCCCCTTTGCTCAAAAACCAATTAATTCTGCAAAAGATTAAAAGCACAGTCAATTTTTTATTTTTGCCTCGTTCCCAGTCTCTGACTGGGAATGCCTATTGGGGGGGCTGCCCTCTCCTTTATTCATCAATAACAAGCATTTCAAAGCATAACCTGAAAATAAGATTTTAACCATCTACTTGTTGTTTGATAGCTGGCAGCACTTAATCGCATTTACGATCTTGAAGTCTACACCCTCAAAATCACCCAACACGTTCTAATTTTTTGAATTTAGAATTTCTGTTATTGATGCCGATTGCAGCTATATTATGCTTCTTATTTTTACGATTTATTATAAAACTCAGCCCTAAGAAACTGAAAGCTAATGTGTCTGCTAAAAATGAAAAAGGTTGCGGTTCCGGGACTGATACTGATACTAATGTACCTGTCCCTTTGTACTGAACTGAAACATTGATATTTTCGTCAACACCAGGTAAAGTTTTTGCAGTACCAGAACCAAAGAAGTTTTTGTCAATTTGAAAACTGACATTCTGCTGAGAATCTAAAGTGATTGTGCCTAACAGATTCTGAAATTCTGTATGTTCAAAAGAATATTCATCAGATTCATCACCTTTAAATCCTCCTGTTGTAATATTAGCAGAGGCGGAAAAAGTATAGATGTTAGAATTGGCTGTGGATAAAACTTGAACGTTTTGGAGTAAGCCAGATCCATAAAGAAGGGATTTGATTGACTCAGTACCATAAGAAGTTGTAACGTCTACTTGTTCATAAACTTTGTTGTTATCAAAATCGAATTCCTCAAAAGAGTTACTAGGTTTAGTTTTGTCTAGTGTTACCGGAAAATTACTTATTATACCAGGGACATGAGCTTGAATTTCATAGCTATCTAAGTAAAGTTTATGCACTCCTGATAGCTGATAGGCTTCCGCTTTAACACTACTACTTAAAGCAATTAAAACTGTGCTGGAAATGACTTTTAGCAACAAGGGACTTTTCATTTAACTTTACCTGTTGAAAACTTTTATAGAAGTGAAAACTTTTATAGAAGATTAACTAGCAAACTTTCAATGACAATTAGTAATCGATTAAATTAACAATTAGCAAATAATTATATATACAGTAAATACTGGCAAACAACAAATTTGTTGTTTACTAAATCTCCAATACTTACACCAAATCTGATTTAATGAAATGATTGTATCTTTCATGCATCAGATTACAGCTTATCAACAGGTTAGTCAACTATTTTCTTAAACATTTACTATCGATGTTAAGAAATATTTCTGTTTCTAAAAAAAGGGTTAGGTGTGTTATGGAAGCTGTAACACACCCTACAGCTACAGCGTATTCTTAAAACCCTGTGGTGCAAACAAAGCTTGCTTAAGCTGCTGACAAGCCTTTTCAATTGCATCTATACTACCTGGATTCA
>CAXUOL010000442.1:0-6016 GCA_964252435.1 uncultured Nostoc sp. | reverse complement strand
CCTATCTCCCTCATCTCCCTCATCTCCCCACTCCCCACTCCCAGAAGCGATAAGATTAAAAATAAATTCATGCTGTGTTTATGGCAACTCAACTCAGCCAAGCCAAATCACCAACAGAACTGGTAATCTCTTGGGAAGCCTTGCCCAAGGATTTTCAACTAGAGGATGAACCAGTGGAGAATACCGGTCAGCCACTTTTGGCTGGTGCTTTGCGTGAAAGCTTAGAAATCAGTGGATTCATCCAACCTCAGATGTTGATAGCTTCAAACTTTGGTCTTTGTGCCACTATCAACGAGCAATTTATTGCCAAAGCACCTGACTGGGTTTATGTGCCATCGGTTAATGAAGTGTTGGCTAACCGCAAAAGTTATACACCTAATTTAGAAGGGGATATCCCAGCGATCGCTATTGAATTTTTATCCGATACTGACGGTGGAGAATATTCGGTCAAGCGAACTTATCCACCAGGAAAATGGTTTTTCTACGAGCAAATTTTGCAAATTCCCATCTACATAATTTTTGAACCTTATGGCGGTTTATTAGAATATTATCAACTGGAAAATAAACGCTATGAGTTAAAGCAACCCGACGAAAATGGTCGTCATTGGATTGATGTAATGGGTTTATTTTTAGGAACTTGGCAAGGAACAAAAGAAGGTCGCACTGGTTATTGGTTGCGCTGGTGGGATCGAAATGATAATTTGTTACCGTGGGCTGTAGAACAGATTGAACAAGAACGCCAACGCGCCGAACAAGAACGCCAACGCGCCGAACAAGAACGCCAGCAAAAAGAACGACTGATTGCTTACTTACAATCTCAGGGTATTGACCCAAATAACTTGCCCCTATTTGAGTAGGGGTCATTTCAAAGTCCCTCTCCCAAACTTGGGAGAGGGATTTAGGGTGAGGGTTTTTGATTCATGCAAGAAGTCTAATCATCCGATTTTGCAAAACAAACTAGTTTGCTATCTATATCAATGCTGAATCATGACTGAGAAACAAGATCCCTGACTTCTTTAAAAATTCGGAAATCTGCGGTTTAGAAATCAAATAGGATTATTACAGAAATCCTAAATCATTTTATGAATTACAGCTATTTACCTGAAAATAGCTGTAATATCATGTCCGGCTAATTAGTTATAATTCCCTTTCTCTATGCAGATGAGCAACAAAAACCCATCCCCTCTGCACCTCT
The DNA here is from genome assembly GCA_964252435.1 of uncultured Nostoc sp. Classification (GTDB taxonomy): domain Bacteria; phylum Cyanobacteriota; class Cyanobacteriia; order Cyanobacteriales; family Nostocaceae; genus Nostoc. The sequence continues at coordinate 4,821 of CAXUOL010000442.1, read as the reverse complement.
GCCCCTCTGCCCCTCTGCGGTCTTAATGATAAGTCTTTAACCGGACATGATATAATACTCATCACTCTGGAAATATCTTTTTTAGTTCAGAAATAATATCAAAGTGGCTTATTCTCCAATCTTCCCATGCATTTTGAATAGCTTCTTTTTGTTCTTGAGTTAATTGCCAAGAAAGTGGAGGATTAATTTTACCACGAGGAAATTTAATGGGAATATGCATAATTTCTATTCCTTTCTGACAAGATTTATCTTTTAAAAATTGCTGCATTTTTTCCGGCTCATCATGCTTGTAGCCACATTTATACTTGTCTGTCAAAAGTTCTATATTTAATGTATTGCCTTCGTTCTGTGTATCACTACGGACATTTAATAAAGCGAGCAATGAACCAATAACTTCCATCTGCCATCCCGGAGCGCCTTTTTCTTGTTGGGGATTCTCATCATCAGGAAAAGCATTGATTTGGATTAAAACAACTTTTTTAATTTGGTGAGATTGCTCAGATTCTAATAGTTGATTCAGTAAATCTATGGTAGTACCAATACCAAAGTTGTCGAAGTAACCACCATCACCTATATGATAATTCCATCTAGTGTCTTGACTAGGACGACACACAGGAGATACATAAGGAAAAGTGGCAGATAATCTAGCGGCTGTCGTCACATCAATATCAGATTCTGGATAAAGGGTATTAAAATCTATAGATTTGCAATCCTGATGCGGACTAAAAGTCATTGGACTAACTAAAAAACGCCGTCCATCTTCAACTAAAGTTGCATTAAAAATAGGAATAGGAATAATTCCTTGGTCAATTTTGTCGCTCCAGCTACCTAAACTTGCATTGGGATTTTTCATTTCCCCTTTCCAATCTATTTCGATAGCAGTACCACGGTCTTGCTCAGTTGCAGTATCATCCTCTTCCTGTTTTGGTACCATAAAAGGTAAACCAATAAAACGAAGTAAATCTGGATAAGCGACTCCCCAGCCGGTAGCATCCAAACTATCTTCTGTAGCGCTTTTAAAAATCTGTTTTAATTGATTTTCTTCTGGATAACCCCGATCTCCAAATCTATCCAAATAAAACATTGTTCCGACAGAACCGCCAGAAACTGAGCTTATCCAACCAATAGCTTTGGTAAATTTAGATCCAAGTTCTTGCTGTAAACCAGTCAAAACTTTAGCTGTCCATCCAGATGCTTGAATACCTCCACCACTAGCACAAATTACTACTAAAGTTTTATCTTCAGTTTGTTGATTTTTCAGACGTTGAGAGATAACATTAATCCACTTTTCTTTTGTTGGTTTTAGCCAGTTATTTTTTGAGTATATTTTGTAAAAATGGTCTACTTGAAAAATAGCATAAGAAACAGATGAAATTGCTAAAAATAATAGCAATGTGGGAATGCGAGACACGTCAACAAAGTAAGAAAGCCCTCCTATCCAAACTACAATAACTGACAAAATGAGAGTAATATAAAAAAGAGCAGGAGCCTCAAATCTATTACTAATTGGGCGAGGTTTCAAGATAAAATAACCTAACCCATAAACAATTAATAGAAAAAGGGAAAATACTGCTATTGCAGCAATTCCGTAAGATAAATTACCATTTATATCTACATAACCCCTTTGTATTCTTTCTGGTAAAAAAGAAATTATTTTCAATAAAACCTGTTTTAAAAACTCATTGGATTCAAAAAAGTGCTTGTTAAAGTAATTTGTTATTAGCAAGAAAGCTCCTGCAATAATGCCAAATATAATTCCCCAACCTTCCCAGCTATGATCTGCTTCTTCTATTTCTTTTTTAGAAAGCTGAGTCGCCTTTATAGCAATCGGAAGACTTAAGATAATAGCGATTAAATATTGGAGAAATTCTGGAATTCCTTGCTGCTGAGGTACATCAAAACGAAGATGGGAATTATACAAGATGATATCGAAAACTTGTATCGTAGCCAGTCCTGCTAAAACTGCACCTCCAATAACTACAACCAACTGATTATTAGCGCGAAGTACAAATAAGTTTTTCAACATTGCTGATAAACCAGTATTCACTGAAATTGTTGGCAAGAATAACAGCAAGAAACCAACAATTATAGGTACTCGCAAAAAGAAAATATATTGCAATACACTGTAGAAATTTTGTAGCATTAAACTCAGGAATGCTAGTCCCAACCACAAGACAATACCGTTAAAAACCTGTTGTCTTTTGTTCATAACAAATCTCTGTAAATATACAAAAATTTAATTGTTTTTGTTCATATTGGCTTATATCTTGCACCCAGCTTTCAGATAAATGAGATTGAAGAAGAATTCAGGAGTCACAATTCAGGAGCAAAGCCGGAGCGTCTTTGCCTCCGGTCAGAATCAAGACGCTTGTAGACTCCTCTAGGAGCAAGATATAAGCCAATAGAGTTTGATACACAAGAACATATCAAGATTCCGCAAAAGTGATTATGAAGTTATATTTAGTTAAGTATTAAGGAGTGCTAAATATGTATTGATACCAGAGTCTAAAAAATATAAAGCATAAGCAGATTTTATCATCCAAGTAAATAATGCAGGTTGAAGCAGTTATGCTTTTAGGCTGATTGATCGGTCTGGGTTACTCGCCTGGATTCGTTCGCTAAATATGTAGCTTTCCAGGCGTTTACCTTCTTTCAACCTTCAACCATCTCTAACAACTGCGCCTCGCTTAACTGCGTAATTCCCAAGGTAATTGCTTTTTCTAACTTGGAACCTGCATCTTCTCCTAATATTAAATAATCTGTTTTTTTACTAACTGAATTAGTCAATTTTCCCCCAGCTTTTTGAATCAAAGCCTTTGCTTCATCTCGCTTTAAGGTTGGCAATGTTCCCGTAATTACAAAAGTTTTACCTGCGAACTTTTGATTGCCATCCCCAACTATTTTTGTTTCCTCTGGGGCAGTTAATTGCAATCCTTCTGCTTGTAAGCGTTCTATCAATCTTTGATTAGCATCAATCCGAAACCATTGGTATACTGATTGGGCAATTTCAGCACCAATACCGTAAATGCCTTCAATATCTGATTGCTTTGCCGTAGCTAATTGGTCTACAGTGAAATATTTCTGAGTCAACAATTGAGCATTTACACTGCCAACGTGACGGATGCCTAAACCATATAATACCCTTGACCAAGGTTGGTTTTTTGATTGAGCGATCGCATCCACTAATTTCTCTGCCGACTTTTGCCCCATCCTTTCCAACACACACAATTTGCTTTCTGTCAACTCATATAAATCGGCAACGGAATGCACCAAACCTTTATCTACGAGTTGATATACTAGCTTTTCGCCCATACCTTTAATATCCAAGGCATCACGACTTACCCAATGTTCGATGGAACCTTTAAGAATCGCCGCGCAGGAAGCATTGACGCACCGAGTCACCGCCTCACCTGATTCTCGCACCACAGGTTGACCGCAGACTGGGCAATAGGTAGGCATAACGAAGGGTTCGGTGTCAGGGGGACGGAGTTCTTTGATTACCCTCAGCACTTCTGGAATGATTTCCCCAGCTTTGCGGACAATCACAGTATCGCCAATGCGGATATCTAATTGAGTAATGCGATCGCTATTATGTAAAGTGGCGCGGGAAACCGTTGTTCCCGCCAGTTGCACTGGGCGCATCTCTGCTAATGGCGTTAACGCCCCCGTTCGTCCTACATTTACAGCAATATTTTCCACACGGGTAGGTGCTTCTTCGGCGGGATACTTCAAAGCAATCGCCCAGCGGGGAAATTTCTGCGTAAACCCTAGCTGTTCCTGAAGTTTAAAAGAATTCAGCTTCACCACCACTCCGTCAGTCATGTAGGGTAAATTCAGCCGTTCCGTGTCCCAATATTCATAATATTTTGCCACTTCTGCGATCGAAGCACAGAGTTTGTGGTTGGGGTTGACTCGAAAACCCATCTTTTCCAACAACTCCAACGCTTCCCATTGGGTATTCGCAATACTGGTGTCATCTCTACCAGGAATGTGCAGGGTGTAGCCAAAGAAATCTAATCGGCGTTTAGCGACAATCCGAGAGTCTAGTTGCCTGAGTGTACCAGCTGCGGCATTGCGGGGATTAGCAAATAATTGCTCACTGGCTTTTTGCCTTTCCTCGTTGATTTGTTTAAATACTTCCAACGGCAAAAACGCCTCGCCTCGCACTTCCACCCTTTCGAGAATTTCTAACCCTTCAAAATTCAGACGTAAGGGAATTGAGCGAATTGTTCGCACATTTTGGGTGATATCTTCACCCGTTACCCCATCACCCCTAGTTGTCCCTCTAACTAGAATGCCATTTTGGTAGGTAAGAGCCAAAGCAGAACCATCAATTTTAAGTTCAGTGACATATTCCACTGAATCTATTTTCGGTACTTGTCGCCGCCAACGCTGATCCCACCCTTGCAACTCATGAATATTGAATGCATTCTCCAGACTGTACAAGGGGATATTGTGCCGCACCGAGGTAAACTGCGTTGCCGGTCTCTCACCTACGCGCTGAGTCGGACTATCGGGTGCTGTCAATTCTGGATATTGAGTTTCTAGTTGTTGCAATTCTCGATATAGCTGGTCATAGATTGCATCCTCCATGATTGGAGCATCTAGGACGTAATAAGCATAGCTGGCTTGTTGCAATAACTGGCGCAATTCTTCTGTGCGCTTTACTTCCGGCTTAATGTGTGTCATTAGAATTATTATAAAATATCTAGGATTAGGACTAATAAATCATACATTTGTACTATACAAAATTTAGACTTTTGAGTCATATCAAAAGCTAAATAAGTTTTACCAAGCCCCGTTGGGGCGGGTGTGGGGGTG
>CAXUOL010000441.1:0-6031 GCA_964252435.1 uncultured Nostoc sp. | reverse complement strand
CCGCACCTCCGCACCTCCGCACCTCCGCACCTCTGCCCCTCTGCCTCTGGTGCCCAATGCCCAATCCCCAATCTATATGCATCTTGTGGAAGTTCCTCAAATATCAATATCCATAGGAGACTAGAGAAAGAAAAACAAAATATATCTGACACGTTTTCAAATAGCGAAAGCTGTAACTAGTTAAGGAGGATTTATGCGTGCAGTATTGATGGCAGGGGGTTCGGGAACGCGGCTTCGCCCGTTAACTTGCGATCTGCCGAAACCGATGGTGCCGATTCTAAATCGGCCAATTGCCGAACATATTATCAATCTCCTCAAACGACATCAAATTACAGAAGTTATTGCAACATTGCATTATTTACCTGATGTCTTGCGAGACTACTTTCAAGATGGCAGCGATTTTGGTGTCCAGATGACTTATGCCGTCGAAGAAGATCAGCCTTTGGGTACAGCTGGCTGTGTGAAAAACATTGCCGAACTTCTTGATGAAACTTTTTTAGTTATTAGCGGTGATAGCATAACAGATTTTGACCTAACGGCAGCGATCGCATTTCACAAACAAAATAAGTCAAAAGCTACTTTGATTTTAACCAGGGTTCCCAACCCGATTGAATTTGGAGTGGTGATTACCGATGAGGAAGCACGGATTCGGCGATTTTTAGAAAAACCCTCTAGTAGTGAAATTTTTTCTGATACCGTCAACACTGGTACTTACATTCTCGAACCAGAAGTTTTGGAATATCTGCCAGCAAACGTTGAATGTGACTTCTCTAAAGACTTATTCCCCTTACTACTAGCAAAAGATGAACCAATGTATGGTTACATTGCTCAAGGTTATTGGTGTGATGTTGGTCACTTAGATGCCTATCGTGAGGCTCAGTATGATGCCTTGGATCGGAAAGTGCAATTAGATTTTGCCTACAAAGAAGTTTCCCATGAGTTATGGGTAGGTCAAAATACTTACATCGATCATACGGCTGTGATTGAAACTCCAGTAGTGATTGGTGACAATTGCCGCATTGGCGCAAGAGTACAAATCGAGGCAGGAACCATAATTGGAGATAATGTTACTATTGGCGCTGATGCTAATCTCAAACGTCCCATAGTGTGGAATGGGGCATTCATTGGCGAGGAAGTAGCTCTTTCTGCTTGTGTGATTTCCCGTGGCACTCGTGTAGACCGCCGTGCTCAAGTATTAGAAGCTGCGGTTGTGGGTTCGCTTTCTACGGTGGGAGAAGAAGCCCAAATTAGTCCTGGTGTGCGTGTTTGGCCTAGTAAAAAAATTGAGTCAGGGGCAATTTTAAACATTAACTTGATTTGGGGAAACACCGCCCAACGGAATTTATTTGGGCAACGTGGTGTCCAAGGATTAGCTAATATCGACATCACCCCAGAATTCGCTGTGAAATTGGGAGCTGCTTACGGTTCAACTTTGAAACCTGGTTCTAAAGTAACGGTTTCCCGCGACCAGCGTAATGTCTCTCGGATGGTGACGCGATCGCTGATTGCTGGTTTAATGTCAGTAGGTGTTGACATTCAAAACCTCGATGCCACAGCTATCCCCATCGCCCGTACTGTTATACCCACAATGTCGGTAGCTGGTGGTATCCACGTCCGGGTACATCCCGATCGCCCTGACTACATTCTGATTGAATTTATGGATGCAAAGGGGATTAATATCTCCAAAGCCCTGGAAAAGAAAATTGAAGGGGCTTACTTTAAGGAGGATATGCGGCGGGCGCTAATTCATGAAATTGGCGATGTATCTTATCCTAGCCAAGTCATGGATCGCTACTGCACTGCTTTTGAGAAACTGTTGCACGTTCATACACTCCGCAACAGCCGCGCAAAAGTGGTAATTGACTATGTTTATGCCGTATCAGGGGCCGTTTTACCCCAAATGTTGGATAAATTTGGCGCTGATGCAGTCGTACTGAATGCCAGTGTCAATAAAACGGCGATGTCAATCACCGATCGCGAAGGGTTGCTGACTCAGTTAGGTCATGTAGTGGAGGCATTAAAAGCTAACTTTGGGGTGCAAGTATCCGCTAATGGAGAACAGCTAATTTTAGTTGATGAATCAGGCTACCCAATTCGTGGGGAAATGTTAACAGCACTGATGGTAGACATGATATTAACTGCTAACCCCAGAGGAACAGTAGTTGTACCAGTTCATGCTTCCAGTGCTATTGAACAAGTCGCCCGTCGCCATGATGGCAGAGTGATTCGCACTAAAGCCAACCCTACAGCTTTAATGGAGGCTTGCCAAAAAAACCCGAATGTGGTGATTGGAGGTAGTGGAGAGACTGGTTTTATTTTCCCGCAACTGCATCCAGGATTTGATGCCATGTTCTGCATTGCGAAGATAATAGAGATGTTGACTATCCAAGAGCGATCGCTTGCTGCTGCGCGATCAGAATTGCCTCGTGTAATTCACAAAACTTATACAGTCCGTTGCCCTTGGACAGCCAAGGGTGCTTTGATGCGTTACTTGGTCGAAACTCACCCAGCGCAAAATCTAGAACTCATCGATGGAGTGAAAATTTGTCAACCCTACGATGACAGTTGGCTGTTAGTTTTACCAGATGCCAGCGAACCACTGGTGCATTTGTATGCAAATAGCAACGATCGCGAATGGGTAGATGAGACTGTGAGAAACTACCGCACCCGTGTTCAAGCGTTTGTGGAAAGACAACAAGAATATCAACCAGCCGAAGTTTAATTCGTAATTTGTAATTCGTAATTGAATTATTTAATTACGAATTACGAATTATGTTGGGGGGTTCTAAATTTTCATTGAGAACATTCTGGTAAATTTTTCTCAGCGTAATTGCAATCAAAATAAATTAAAGCTTCCCTAGTAGAAGCGAATTCTGGAGTTATCCTATATGGGCTACTTGTTGGACTTGCTTCATATAGCCAAATTTTCAAATAGTAATTACTATTATCATCTGTAGACCATAATTCATAACGGTAATTACCTCCTGACCCCTGACTATTTAAATAGTCAGCTAGTACTTTATTTGATGTAGACACAAAGCTCAATACAGTCAAAACCGGAATTACGACTAGTTTTAGTATTTGGATTAATTTCATAAATGCACAAAAAACTTACTCCCTCTAGCTTCCTTTACGAAGTAATTTTTGAAACCAGTAATTATCAGGGATGTTTTGTGAGGATATCGTAAAGGTACTTATACAGCACTTTCTGCTGTTATGAAGTACAGTTAGTAAGGATAAAAACATTATATTTTCATGAAAGCATATTCAATCGATCTCCGAGAAAAAATAGTTGCAGCACATATTCAGGAGAAAATATCAATTCGGAAAGTGGCAATCAGATTTGCTGTTAGCAAAAGTCTAGTTCAAAAGCTGGTAAAGCAACAACAAGTTGATGGAAATTTACAACCTAAACGGCGAGGGAAACCGCAGTTTAGTCATCTCACAAATGCTGAAGTAGAGTTAAGAAAACTGGTTGTAGAGAATCAGGATGCAACAATAGTAGAGTTATGTGAATTATTTGCAGTGAAGACTGGGAATTGGGTGAGTCGAACTGCAATGTGCCGCTCTTTACAAAAATTGGGATTAAATCGTAAAAAAAAACATTGCGGAGTAGTCAAGCAGCAACAGAAAGAGTTCAAAAATTAAGAGCGGAATATTGGGAAAAGGTAAGAGACATAGCTCCAGAGAACTTAGTATTTCTAGATGAGACAGGAGTTTTACTAGGTTTGGCAAGAACTCATGCACGTTCGCAACAAGGAACAAGAGCATACGACCAAAAACCATTTTACCGAGGTGCAAAAATTACAGTAATTGGAGCAATTAGTATTAAAAAAGTGGTGGCATTAATGACGATGAATAACTCGATGGATAGCAAAGCATTTGATGTATTTATCAGAAGAATTCAGAACTCAGGAGTCAGAAAACAGGTATGAATTCTGTACGAGTGGGTGACGAATATTGGTTAAAACCTCGCCCCTGGTGGGCGAAAAAAATTAAAATATTCTCGCCTTAAAACTCTATCCCTTTATGGGTAGAGTATTCTGAATTCTGAATTCTGTATTCTGACTCCTGTTTTATTGAGAAATTTTTAGCGCCTCAATTATGGACAGGAGCAGTAGTCGTTATGGATAACTTACCTGCACATAAAGTAGCGTCAATTGAACCAATGATTGAAGCTGTAGGTGCAAAAGTTATTTGTTTATCCTCATACTCTCCTGATTTTAATCCAATTGAGTTATGGTGGTCACAACTTAAATCTTTTTTACGTAGTTTTGCTCCAACTACAACAGAAATGGTTGATACACTAATCTCAGTTGCACTCGACTTAATGAATCCTCAACATTTAAAAAACTGGTTTACTAATTGCTGCTATTGTACCTCATAACACCGGGAAGTGCTGTAAGAACTGGTGCACCACGACGAACAGTACCCAGTTGAATTAATCGGTCTTTAATCAAATGGTCATAGCTAAAAATTTTTAAGTATTTAATAGATGCTTTGGCTTTTAAACGAGTAATAAAATGAACTTCCTGGTTTATCAGTTGTTGAAAGAATTGGAAATGATAAAAACCTCTGTCAAGTAAAATCAGAGTTTTAGCAGGTAGTAAATTCAATAATGGAGCTTCAAAATTAGTCTCTGATGCGGCGGGGTTGGGGTGAAACCAAACCTCAACAGGTAAACGATTAACCAAATCTATAACTGTACAAAGTTTTCCGGCTAACTGACCTACTTTTAAGTCTTCTAGGCTTTTGAGCTTACGGAATAACGAGTTATTAGTAATCTCCAAAAAAAAGCTCTAGCTTTAGGTTTTGAACTCATTCCTCAGCCCGAAGCAAATACGGTTTCTTAGGAGCAACCGCACAGGCGGCACACCACCTGCTACGAATGGAATAAACAAGTCAAATCCTCTTCCCTTCTGCCTCCTGCCTCCAGCAAGAACTGCCTTGTTTCTTCAGAGAGGGGTAATTCAGAAGCATTGGTATTTGGCTAGCTGCGTATTTGCTCGTAGAAACTCCGCAATTTTGGGTTGCCGGGATTTTGCTCTAGTGCGCCAGTAAGCAGTACTTGGAGTTGTCCCTGAGATTCAGCCCATTCGAGTAGCTTGAATACGACTTCGGAGTAGTTTTCACCTGTGGCAAGCTCATCGAGGTTCTTATTCAATTTAAAACGAATCATCTGCTTCAGTGTTGCTGAACTAGGAAATGCACTCAAAAGTGCTTCATGGAACTGCTGAAACTGCTCGCCTCTCAGCTCTATTTCAGAAGAATTTACTGTATGAGGCTTTTGTTTTGCTGGTGGCTGTTGTTGAGTAATGCCCCACACTAAGAGGTTTAACGCTTCAATATCATTAATATTTTTAGAGAAAGATACCCATCTAAACTCTTGCAAAAAGGGGAACTTTTCAGGCACATTATTCACACCTGGAAGTAAGACAGGTATTACAGGTATATTTTTATCAACAGACATTTTTATTAGGGAGCGCAACTCTACTTCCTGCCACTTTCCTAAGCCGTGTAAGCCAATAAATATAGCAGCAGACTTCACTAGTAGAATTGCCTCTTGAATTTTATCTTGAAATGAGCGGCCTGGTGGAATTCGATCGTCATCCAGCCAAACTTTAATACTGCGCTGCTCTAGTTCTTGAGCGATCGCTCTCACTTCTAGTTTATCTTGACTATTGTATGCTACGAAAACATCAAATTCTTGCTTTTCGGGTTGTTTTTGAGTATCAGAATTATCAGGGGTTTTTTGCATATACAGCAGTTTTCGTTTACATGAAGTACAAAGCTACAGGTTTTGAGGCAGGAGGCAGTCCTGATGAAAAAATTTCATCACCATACATGAAAAAGGTTTCTTCCCCTACACCCCATACCCCACACCCTTTTTCAAGCTAGGAGGCAGAAACTCTGTATATTTGATTTTAAGTCCTGCGTTTTGTACCTCACGCGCCTTGTAAACTGCTGTAATTATATTGGTAAGCTGTTCCACATCTAAGTTGCATAAATGCTAAATTAGATATATTCAAGT
>CAXUOL010000440.1:0-6038 GCA_964252435.1 uncultured Nostoc sp. | reverse complement strand
GTCCGCAAGCTTGAGGCGATCGCATGATTCATACTTCGATTCAGCAACGCCGAAATTTTACTAATATAGAGAACTGCGTCTTCCCTTGCAGGCGTTTGCGTACCTCTTGCAAACTAAACATATCGCCTTCAATGTCGAACTCGCCTTTAATATATGCCTTACCCAGAGAAATTTCGTTCAACCCACGAAATAAACACTCATCCGTGTGAAACTTGACAAAAAATTGAGGATTTCCTGTACCAAATCGGCAAACTTCCCCAGAGGCAAACTTTACCTCGCATGAGATACCACTTTCCGCTACAGCCTGTTCAAGTAAATTGCTGAATTTTCGCATTGCTAAAGACTGAAAATCCATTCTCACTAACCTCTTTACTAATTAAATAGTTGTGGTAGTCAAGGTCTGAAAATCTGCAATAGTTGCCTGCTATGACTCAAGTCTGGAAATGATTATCAGTCAAACCTTAGCTTATATCTTGCACCCAGCCCTGGCGATTAGAAATCGCGGCTATACAAACCAAGTCCGCACTTCCAGTGCAAGAGTGCAAGATATGAGTTAGCAACTGTTATAAAAATTCAGAATCAAAAAGCTGGAGAACATAGCCTGATATAAATGGCTCTTTTTTCATCAGAGAAAGCTCGTCTGCCATGAAGTATTCTTGTGTTATCAATCATTAAAATATCTCCTTTTTGCCAAGAAATTTCTGTGGTTAATCTTTCAGCTATCTCATTAAGTTCTATAACAACATCATCAGGAATTTCTGAATTATCATCAAATTTTATGACTTCAGGTTTGAAATGCGTAGCAGGTAATAAGCTATTAATAAAAACTTGATACTTACCACATCTGCTAGAAACAGTAGCTGGACAAATGTATTCAGTAAGAATTGATTTATCTGCAAATATTTTCAAATTCATTCCACTATTTTGACACATTTTTGCTAAGATACTAAAGTTATCAGTTTTGTATTGTTTCTGCCACTCTTTCTGAGACATACTAACAGTGAACTTAAGTTTCTTTTTACTGAGTAATTCTTGAGTAGAACGACCGATCTCATTAAAAAATTGTCTGCCATCACATATAGTTGTCTCACCAGCTTCTAATGGTGGGTTAGCACAGAAAAACCATAACATAAGTGGTATATTCTGTTGATAATACATTTCTCCATGTAACTTAAGTTCTGTATTAAAATCATTTACAGTTAAAAGAGTAGGATCTCCATTAACTACTTTTCTATTTAAAACACCACCAGCATAATTGAGAAAATCGGTACTAAATAAATTAGTAAATTCTTGAAAAGTACCAGTCTCAACGTTAAAGCCCCTAAAAAGCAAGACTCCATAAGAATTAAATAAACTAATAATTGTTTCTTTATCTATTTCTAGAATACTAGAATTATCAAGATTGACAATTTGCTGACCTAGTTTTTCCGAAATTGGCTGGATTGTGATACTCATAAGATACCCTCTTGATTTTAATGGAATGATGATGGTTAATTGAGATAATACGTAATACTTAAATAAGTATTAATTGTAAGTACTGAAATTAAGGTTTATGATGGCGTAATTTGCTTAAATTAGATTTATTTTTCTAAAAGTTCTTGAATGTTGGCATAAACAGTTGAAATTAACAAAGGAAATTTGTTCTGAGTCTGTGCAATAAAAGTGAGACTATTGGCTGAGATTGCGATCGCACTTTGATTTACTGCTTCCAGCTGCTTTTGTGTCAAAGAGTTGACTAAACTGACTTGCATAGGAGCTTGACTCATCACTTGAGCATAGGAAGCACTTAGGAAAGGTTGATATTTTTTTGCTCCAGCGACATGAGTTTGAAAGAAAGCGACACTCAAGACATTGGCATAACGATACGGCAAAGCTAATGACTGATTAGTTGATAAATCGGTTTTACCTGCTACGGAGAAGTGGCTACTACCTTGGACAGTCACAAGATATTTTTCTTTCGTATTCAACCAGGTAAAAGGTAAAATATGTTCTGTATAAGCAGGAGTTAGAATATCGTTACTGCTACTCATAAACATAACTGGAGTTTGGATTTTGCTGATGCCAGTTTGTCCAAAAATACTATTACTTACGGGATTCATTACCATTACGGCTTTAATGCGTTTATCTTGTAAATTATATAATTGATGAGGTAACTTTAACGCCCGACACTGAAGTAAGAGTGACATATTTGATAAACTGCTAATCAATTCATGAGTGACAACTTTTGTGCAATCTTTTTGTAGTTGACTAAAGTTGAGAGTAGCCCCCGCTAAAGCTAGTGCTGTGTAGCCTCCCAAAGAGTGACCTATTACCCCAGCTTGTTGTACGTTAACTTTATATGCAGGGTCAGACAGAGAACGGCGTTGAAGTTCATCTAGTACTAATTTCACATTTAATATCCGATTAATAAACTCTTGAGGTTCTGTCTCCTTGTTGTTTTCAGTACCATAAATGAAAGCATCCAAAATGAATTTGAGTTTTCCTACATTGCTACTATTATTTTGGGGTATAGCTACTGCAAATCCATAGGAAGCTAATTGTTCTGCTAAATATACAAAATCAATGAGTTTGCCATTTAATCCGTAGGAGATGACAATAACTGGGGCAGGATGTTCTACATGAGGAAGGTAAATATCAGCGAGCAACTTATTTTTACGGTAAGAGTCGTTGAGTAATAGTGTTTGTTTGCGCCAAGTAAACTTTCCTGGTTGAGCTAAATTTGGTAGATGAGAAAAATCTAGTTGTTGTTCGCTTTTAGCAACTATTTTTGATTGCTGGGATACAATCGCTATTGCTCGATTGGTTTGATTAATCTGCCAATCTAAATTTTCTAGCTCGTTAGCAGCTTTTAGGATATGTGCAGTCTGAGACTGAATAACAGCAACCACCAATAAAGCGATGCACGTAACAATAAGGGACTTCCAATTAAAAAAATAATCAATCGCTTTAACGGCAGGGGGGCAGGGGGAGGGAACGTCGTAGTCAAGTCCAGAAATTGGATAATTTATTTTTTGGAATTCCCTAAATTGATAATTACTAAATCTCTGCCAACTTTTTTTTCTTTTTTCCTTGATGAAAATCAATGTCACCATAATATTGCATATTTTTGGATAATAAAAGGTTAAAGGGGAAAGGGAAAAGGGATGGACAGGTCGTTAATTTAGCTGTAGACTAGAAGCGCGCACATCTAATAAATGTCACTATCTGAACATGACATTTGTCACGATCGCTATGGCAGCCCTAAGAGGGTGTTGGAAAAGTCTAAATTATTACTTGCCTGGGCGACTGGAAGTCGCGGCTACACAGACAAAACCCGCACTTCGACATGCTTCGACTGCGCTCACCAGCCGCTCAGTGACCACCTGCGCGGGTTGAAAAACCTTAATTTTCTGTTAGTCCGCGTCGGCGGACTAAGTTTTGTGTAGTAGCGAATTCTATTCGCTTTTCAAACTCTAGGTTTTTGGTGACTAATTTTGCAGTTGCGGCTCGTCGTCAAAAACTCCTTTGTTAAACATAAAATTCAAAGACTTAAAAGTATGGGCTGATGAAACTCCCCAAATATTGAACTGCTCGGCAATCTCTTGAGCAGTCTGATTTCCTTTGAGGATTACCTCTGCTAACTGTTGCATATAAGGGTCATTTCTAAACTTATAGGTTTGAAACCTAGTTGAGAGTTGAAAACCATCTGGTAGACGCTCATATTTCAAGTCTGGGCGGAATTGAATGCGATCGCCTGGTTCGACACCTAACGGCATGTGAGTGTCGATCATTCTGTGTAAAAGAATTTTTAAATCATCAATATCAGTAAATGTACCTCGATCGTATACCCGATAACCTTTAGGCCAGCGATCGCTAGCATTGCAAGGGCTAATCAATTGAACAGTGCGATCGACCATGTTAAATAAAAACCCGGTTACACAGGCAATAGTTCCTGAAAGTGAATCATCAAAAGCTTGAGCGTTTTTCTCAGCCTGAAGTTTGTTGCGTTCTCTGGCTCTACCAGCATTGAATTTAAAGTTTTTTGCCTCTGGATTTTGCAGTACCAATTCGACAAAAGCCAGTTCGTCTGGAGTAAATTCTTCATAAATTAGGTTGAGTATTTTGAGGGACATAATCGAGAAACGATTGATCTTGCAGCCCTTTTCTAGAGATAATTTCAGTAGCGATCGCGTCCGTTCTGGGTTTTTCAAGGCTTGAGCCGTAGTAGTCTGGGGACAAGCTCCGAGAATCGCGTGATAATCGCACAAGAATTTTTCATAATCTGGATTGTCCAAGGGATCGGTTGCCCAATAACAAAAACCTGCTCCGGCTGCTTGTCCCAGCAATTCTTTCATCAATCCCAACACATCACGCCATAGTTTGGCATTTGCTTCGGTATAAAAGAAAATATCATTAAGACGAGGAGCAGAAACACCACAGAACCAACAACCAACAGAACATCCCTTACTCAGTTCCAAGGCTATGGGGAAATGTCCCGTTTCCAACTTCACAATCTGACTCATACAACGAGCCTTTTGTCGTTCTCGCCATGCCTGAAAACGAGAATTATGAGTAGAATCGGCAAGACTGATGAGAGATGTGTACCAGTTCGATCTAACGTCAGTAAATTTTTGATAAAACTGTTTTGGAGTTTGGTTTTCATCCCACAGAAACTTGACTTGCTCGGCTTCAATATCCAGATTGTAACGAGCGGTAGTATCGGCAAAGTTATTCAATACCTCCTGTCTAAAATCTGGAGCAGCATTCCCTATCTCTATAAAACGCTTGATTGTACTACTTTGAATTACCTCTTGCGCTAATTCTTTATCAGACAATGGTTCAGTCCAGTATTGCTGCTCCATTTCCGATTTTTCCAGAATCTTTCTCATCTTACTGATGCTAATCATCAGTTTTTCTTGAGTTGGTACTTGAGAATAACTGCTTTTCATTTTCAAACTCCAAACTAGAAGAAATTGGAATGTTTTTGAAATTTTTTAATTTATTGTTATCGGATTAGATTAAAAGCTTGTCTGACAAAGCTTCTATGTTCAATTTTGGCTTTTTAATCAGACAAGCTTAAGAAGAAGCGTTGATTACAGCATTTCTCAATTACGTGAGGTACACTCGTAGCCGTGTCCCCCTACACCTAGCGATATAATGCTGTACCTTATCTGAATGGGAACCGCTCGCTATAGCTCTTGGCTTAGAACCACCCTACAGATTCGTGTCCGCCGCCAGTCGCTGCTGAACCCAAACGACCACCAGCTATAGCCTTCAATGCTTCATCAGAGAGTTCTCCTTCAACATTTGGCTCCTCAAATTGTCTGGGTAGTACCAGATAAAAAGTTCCTGGCATTTCTTCCACTACCTGAATATCAATGCCTTCTGGAATTTCTTGATCCATTGCCTCAGCATAGACTCCTTTAGGATCTATAAGCAGTCGTTGCTTAAAAGCTTCGTCTGAAACTGCTTTGACAACTAATTCATTTACGAAGGCAGATTTTTTGTTGAGAGCTAATAAAAGTTCCTGTTTTTCTTGCTCGTTCATATATCAGATTCCTTTGTTTTCTAAAAGATGTTGTTCGATGATTTTCAAGAGAAAACCTGGGGTTTGGTTGAGTTGATAGTATTAATTTAGTCTGAGACTATAGGAACATACATCGAATAAATGTCATATTCAGACCATGACATTTGTCATTGGTGTTAGGTGAAATTGCGAAAACACAAATCCCCAACTTTTAAATAAGTCAGGGATTGCTAAGAATTTAAATCGATTCTTCTATTTATTGTTACTCCATAAACGCTCGCTGCTGTGTTGGCGATCGCCTATAACGAAACGTGATGTCGCTCAGTGAAAAACTATACCTGATATCATGTCCACCTAATTAGTTATAATGGGTGTGCATCTGTGCAAAAACTGGGAAACTCTCTTTCCCCCTGCCCCCAGCAAGAACTGCTCCCCTGCCGTCTTAATTATAGTTGAGTTCATAATATTTGTTTTGTCCTAAGAGGATGTCTGAGAAGTAAGAAAGCCCACATAACGGTATCCTGTCAGTAGA
>CAXUOL010000439.1:0-6049 GCA_964252435.1 uncultured Nostoc sp. | reverse complement strand
CCGCTTTTCGCCGGAATCCCAATTTTATAAGCCCACTCACCTGCAAAGTTGTACATCCCGCAGGTATACATAACACTCAAAATATCTTTGATGTAACGCTTATCTACCGCCTGTTCTTTGGTGATGGGGTTCATACCTTTGTTAGCAAGGGTAGCTGCCATCACCGCTAAGTCTAGACAATTCACCATCACAGCACACTGCTGGAAATAAAGATCCAGCGCCTCTTCAATGTTCCGGTCAATCATGCCAAAGTTGAGCATCAAATGCGCCATTGCGCGGTTACGATGCCCTGTACTCCGTTCTGAGGTAAAAACTGAAATGTCAACGAATACGTCGCGGCCAATATATCGACGAAACATATCTAGCATTCGATTCAGGCGTTCGGTAGGACCGGAACCTTTGATTAAGCTAGTGGTGGCGATCGCTCCTGCGTTTACCATTGGATTATAAGGTCGCTTCGATTGCTCATCCAAAATAATCGCGTTGAATGCATCCCCTGTCGGTTCTACGCCAACTCTAGTTAAAACATAATCCAGTCCATGATCTTCTAAGGCAAGTCCATAAGCAAACACCTTGGAAATTGACTGAATAGTAAAAAGTTGCTCATAATCCCCAACTTTATAAACCTGACCATCCACTGTCACAATGCAAATGCTGAACAAATCCGGGTTTGCCTTTGCCAGTTCGGGAATGTATTTCGCTACTGCACCCTCTTGCAGTGACTTGTACTGGGAATGCAACTCGTTGAGTACAGTTTTTAATGGCGATGGTTCTATTTCTCCTTGATGTGCTTGGTTAGTCATTAGGCTGATGGCATTTCCCAAAATACCTACTATATATAGAAGAGGTGCAGCTGTACATCCCTAAAGTTACAAAGATTTTGTCAAAAACAGCTTGCTCTCAAAAATCATACTTGAGCAATTACTGAGATTAAACAACATATACTGTAATTTTTACTACGCATAACATCTATTATCTAAGCGATCGCAAAGTTTTCTTAATTTTTAAGTCATTAATCCTGAAAAATATTCACTTGAGTATTGCCCTTTTTTTTATACTCAGCAATACTGGCATCGTAAGTGATATTTATTGCCATGATCAGTCTAGTTATGGAGAATAAAAGTAATGATTAATATAAGTAGAAAAAACTTTGAAAAAAGATATTAAACTCAAACTAATTTGCATAATTATTTAAGATGTAATTCATATCACGACTTATTCATAGTTAAATCTAAATATTTCATTAAATAAATGATTTTAGGTATTTATGCCGATGCTATTTAATTAAAGTTATATTACTTCCTTATAGTAAATAGCCAAAAAGTATGTGATCTAGAATACACGGATAGTTGCGAGCCTTTAGAAGTGATGTGAATAGGGTATCGTCACTTTGACGTGAAATAAACATAAAATTTTTTGAAGAAATTTTTGACTTACACAAAAAAGCGTTACATAGCCAAAGTCCGCTTTTGAGAAAGGTTTCGACCTTCAAATTGAAATGGAAATTTGAGAAAGTGGGCAATAGTTACGCTAAAACCCTGATCCCCAAGCCAAAAGGTTCGTGTTAGTCTGTTGCAGTTATAAAGAACAAAGTGAAAACGGAACGAGTTCGAGTTTTTCAAAATAGGGAAATCACTTTCATTAGTGAAAAATCCCGCGAGTTATAAAACTTAAGTTCTACAGTCGCTTTCAAAAACGGACGCATGAATCAAAGACATTTGTGGACTATTGTTGCCCTGTTTATGACTGTTTTGGGAGTACCATCAGTCGGTTGCACTCAAACCACCAAGGGAAATGCGCTAACATCCCAAAAATCACCCGCCCCTGATGTCGTTAAGGTGGGAGAGTACCAATCAACAGCAGGGAAACAAACCTTGGATGCTGTGATTACAGAAATTCATCCTCACGACATTAAAGGACGTAAGGCGGCAACCCTTTTTATCAAAAATATACCTGTTCTCACCTTTTTAAGTTCTGTATCAGATACGAATCTTGAAACTAAAAAAGTTGGTGCAATTGGCAATACTGGGGGCGTACAATCGTACGCCCTTATTACTAGCAATTCATCAAATGCATTGAATACTGGGAACCTGACAGATGTGAGTAACCAGATTAGCTCCGCTGACAATGACCCGGTTGAGATAGCTGGTGTAATAGCAGCTAAGATCAACCAGTTGAATCGGGAAAATGTGGACGGGAGTAAGATTACCGTCAGTTGGAAAGCAGGGGAAAAATCTACTGCCAATCAAGCGCAAAACAAAAGCGTCCCTGTCCAACAAGATGGCGATCGCTATATAATCAAAATTAATGGCGAAGAGTTGGTAGAAATCAACGAAGGTACGCGATTAGCAGGTACTACCAACGATCTAGCGCAAGATGCATTGCAAGCAACCAATCGCTTGCGGAGGCTATTAGGCAATGCATCTCCCTTAAAAGAAATTGCGAATTTACCAGTACGTCAACCAGTATCGATACCAAAGTTGCCTCAACAAATTGCCGTCGGAGTAGTGCGAGCCACCTTGAGAGGCATGGCTTCTTATTACGGTTATGACGGTTCTGGTAATCGTACTGCTAGCGGTCAGAGATTCAATCCCGAAGCAATGACTGCCGCCCATCGTAGCTTACCCTTTGGTACGCAAGTTCGTGTAACTAACACCCACAACGGTCGTTCTGTAGTGTTGCGGATTAATGACCGCGGCCCATTCATTCGGGGTCGAATCATTGACGTGTCTGCTGGTGCGGCTCGGATTTTGGGAATGATGGGCAGTGGCGTTGCACCAGTGCATATTGAAGTTTTGGGGAAATAATCGAGTAGGTTACAGGTTACAGGTTACAGGGAAAAGATTATTCCCTATCACCTATAACCTTTCCCCTAACCTCAATTCCAGTTCCGTATAACTTAATTCTCCTAGTTCAATCAACTCTTCCCTCTATTTCAGATATAAACTAACGGGGGAGGGATCGATAAGAACTAGGGGTATTTTTGTGCGCCTGCTGACAACAGTCGCAGCTTTACGCTGCTATTTAACTAAACACTGTTCAGAAAACAAGCTGATTGCAGTTACTGAGGATCAGAGATTAAATGAGATGACTGCTTGGTATCAGACGGCAGTCGGTCTGGTGCCAACAATGGGAAATTTGCATCAAGGTCATTTAAGCTTGATTCAACGGGCGCGGCAAGAAAACTCCACGGTGATTGTGAGTATTTTCGTCAATCCCTTGCAATTTGCTCCTAACGAGGATTATCAACGCTATCCTCGCACTTTAGAGCAAGACCAAAAACTTTGCGAACAAGCTGGGGTTGATGCCATTTTTGCACCGACTCCAGAAGAAATGGCAGTTCCTCAGAAGAGTATACAAGAATCAAAGGTTACACAAGTTATCCCCCCATCTGCTATGATAACAGGCTTGTGTGGTCGTTCTCGGCAAGGTCACTTTCAGGGTGTCGCTACGATTGTTACCAAACTTTTCA
Organism: uncultured Nostoc sp.; assembly: GCA_964252435.1. GTDB lineage: Bacteria > Cyanobacteriota > Cyanobacteriia > Cyanobacteriales > Nostocaceae > Nostoc. Next base: position 2,577 of record CAXUOL010000439.1, on the reverse strand, counting down.
ACTTGGTACAGCCTGACCGTGCCTACTTTGGTGAAAAGGATGGTCAGCAACTAGCAATTATTAAACGCTTAGTAGCTGACTTAAATTTGCCAGTAGAAATTGTTGCTTGTCCAACAGTACGGGAAGCGTCGGGTCTTGCTTTGAGTTCTCGCAATCAATATTTGACGGCAACGGCAAAAGAGCAAGCAGCGGTGTTATATCGGGGCTTGCGACGAGCTGAAGCTGCATTCATTGCAGGCGATCGCAATCGTAACAAGTTGATAGCAATGGTACAGCAAGAAGTGGCAATGGTCAGCACGGTCTGTGTGGAATATATTGAATTGGTTGAACCGACTACGTTGATGTCTTTAGAAAAAGTTGAGGAGGAAGGAATGTTGGCGATCGCAGCTCGTTTTGGTGCTACACGTTTGATTGACAATATCATATTGCGCGATCGTCAACCCATTATCGCTATTGATGGCCCAGCTGGTGCTGGAAAATCCACAGTGGCGCGGCAAGTGGCAGCAAACCTGAGTTTAGTGTATTTAGATACAGGAGCGATGTACCGTGCTGTCACTTGGTTGGTACTGCAAAAGGGGATTGCTATTGACGATGAGTGTGCGATCGCCGAATTAACTAATCAGTGTAAAATTGAACTTACTCCCACCCAGGATTTACAATCGTCCGTGCGGGTTTGGATTGACGGCACTGATGTTACCCAGGTAATTCGCACGATTGAGGTAACATCTCAAGTATCGGCGATCGCGGCACAAAGCGCTGTCCGTCAAGCACTAGTTAAACAACAGCAAAGTTGGGGTAAAAGAGGTGGTTTAGTTGCTGAAGGTCGGGATATTGGTACTCACGTATTCCCCGATGCCGAAGTGAAAATCTTCTTAACCGCTTCTGTCAGCGAACGCGCCCGTCGCCGCCAGCAGGACTTTAACAAACAAGGTCAACCTGAAGTGAGTTTAGAGCAGCTGGAACACGACATTGCCGAACGTGACTGGAAAGATAGTACACGCAAAGTTTCGCCTTTGCAAAAAGCAGCAGATGCGATCGAACTTCAAACTGATGGTTTGGAAGTGTCTGAAGTCACGGCACAAATCGTTAACTATTACCAACAGCGTTTATCTCAGTATTAAAATTACTGCTATTTGCTGTTAGTTTTTTAGTTTTAAGGATAGTGGGTGAGGGTGGGTGAGTGATTATTCACTTACCATCCTCAAAACTGTATTTGAAAATAAAATAGATAAGGCTATCTTATCTTTTTTAAGTATTAACTATTTAGAAAAGTTTAAGTAATACTTAACATTTCTTTAAATATCAAATCATCTCGCTTTCGACTGATTTTTCACATCGTAATTAATCCTACTAAAGATAGAAGTATGAAAGCTTTAATTGCTAAATGCTAGTTAGTTATTAGCCTTTCGCTATAAAATATTAGTTATTTTTATTTATAGTCAGAAATTGCTAGCGATTTAACTTATCACCAAAGTACTTTGTTTCCGTCTTCACTTTGGTAGTAAAATGACGATGTTAAGTTTTATGTTCCATGATTAAAGACATAAAACCCCTAAAAATAAAAGCTATTAATTTCCTAAACTTCTGCAATAGCTTAAAACTGGAAACCGGTAAAGAGAGGATTTGACACAATGGCATTTGTACAGCCCCCACTACCCTTTGAAAAGGATGCTCTAGAGCCTTATGGCATGAAAGCTGAAACTTTCGAGTATCACTATGGCAAGCATCATAAAGCTTATGTAGACAACCTCAACAAGCTCACTGAAGGTACAGAACTTGCTGATAAGTCTCTGGAAGAGGTGATCAAAATTTCCTTTAAAGACTCCTCTAAGGTAGGAATCTTCAACAACGCTGCCCAAGTTTGGAACCACACTTTCTTCTGGAATTCCTTGAAACCAAAAGGTGGCGGCACACCCACTGATGAACTTGCAGCCAAAATCGATAAAGATTTTGGTAGCTTTGACAAATTCAAGGAAGAGTTCTCTAACGCGGCTGCAACTCAATTCGGCAGCGGCTGGTCTTGGCTGATCGATGATGGTGGTACGCTAAAGGTGATCAAAACACCAAATGCAGAAAATCCCCTAGCTCATGGTCAGAAAGCACTCCTAACCTTGGATGTTTGGGAACACGCCTACTACATTGACTATAAAAACGCCCGTCCAGCGTTCATCAAGAATTTCCTAGAAAACTTGGCCAACTGGGACTTTGCTGCTGAAAACTTGGCTAAAGCTTAATTAATTGGCAGTTTTGAACTGGCTGCGATGTCTTTTAGCCAGCTGTTTTGCGGCTACGTAGCTTGTACCAGATATGTAAAGTAGAAATTAATTCAGTTAACACCTTTGTCAGCAGTCACGACACTAGTCAGTCAAGCTTAAATTGATGGGTAAGGGAGTTCGTAGTGAGTTAGCACGGTCTTCTCCCAAAGGGAGAGGCTAGCGCCAAGGGGGTTTCCCTCATGAGCGACTAACGATAGCGCAGCGTTAGCGAGTCATCGAGCGTCACCCGTTCGCGCAGCGTCTCCATTAGGAGAAGGGTAAGGACTTTAGTCCTTATTTTCTAAGCACTAAAGTGCTTACT
>CAXUOL010000438.1:0-6054 GCA_964252435.1 uncultured Nostoc sp. | reverse complement strand
CCAGCCCATAGATTCCCTTTTGCTGAAACCAGATCCGCCAGATTTTTCTGGTTGCCTTGTCGCGCACTGTGGCATCCGGGTTTTTCAACTCTTCAAGTAAGGAATTGATAAATAAAGAATCCATGAATTTGAGATCAGTGAATATACCTTTGTATTAACTTTCTCACAAAATATATCGATTAAATCATTTTTAAAGTCATCTTTAAATTAGCCGTGATTAATCGCTAATTATGAAATTTCTGTGTGATTTATTGTATTCAACAATACGACTAATAGCACACTAGTACCGCAAGGCGGAATTCAAAATTAAAAATGACGCTCTCTACGTTCGCGCAGCGTGTCGTAGACAGACGCTACGCGTAGCTTGCTTCTCCGTTCGCGTAGCGTTCCGCAGGAAAGGAGTACGCGGACTCGCTAAGGCTGCGCTAACAAAATTCAAAATTAATACAGCGTAAGCATTTCATTGGTTTTGAATGGGTGGTTTATTTACGCCGTACTGTACTAGATATTTAAAGTCATAAAAATAAAAACTGACTAGAGGTAGCTAACAGATCCCTTTGGCAACATCAATATACCAAAACTGTAAGATGCAGTAGACAAAGGTTGTTTGCAGGTAGATAGCAAGATTATGAAACCAGGCGGTAATTTGGTTATCACCAAAGCCGCAGTTGATCCAGTTTGGTATTTACCAGGAATTACTAAGCGCTTTGACATTGCAGAATCACAGTTGTTTTGACCGTAAAGAATGTGTCACCAGAGTGGAAGATATGGGCTTCTAAGAATTAATGCCGAATCTGTTGTATTGGTTTTTCACAAATTGTCTTAGTGGCTAACATAGTCTTTATTAGAACCTAAATTTATCTGCTTACTAGCTGCACCGGAAGGTTTAGAGAGTCTTGTAATGTACATTACATTCTGATGTGGCACTGTATGCATATGTCATTAATGATCATGGCTAATTAAGTATTGGGTTGTGAGATACAAGCAGGGGGGCTACACCTAAGCTTATGTAGCACAAAATAAGCTGATTACCCATGAGCAAATGACGATCAAATCCAGTTATTAACCGAATACTGCACAAATCGTTAGTTAACAAATTTTACCTCATCAAATTTGGAAATATTCTCAAATAAATTCATAGTAAATACATCATATTTATACAGTAGCTTCATATACAATAGTGATTGATTTTCTCAGACTATTCTATAATCATCTACTATAATATTGGATACTTCGATTCCCGATTAAAACGATAAATTTACATAGTAGGTACTAATGGTACAACCGACCATCGGACAATTAGAAACAGCAATATCACAGCGAATCATAAATTTATATAATGATAGACTAGGGAAATCTCCTAGCCAAATCATTTGTCATTTTTTTGATACTGAAATCGTAATTTCTATAGAAAACTCTGTTACCCAAGCTGAACAAACTTTGCTGAAAGGAGGTTATGATACTTTAGCTGAACAAGTACGATTATATTTAGAAAAAATAATTAAACCAGATTTGAAAAATTTGATTGAGGAAATTATTGGTCAACCTGTCCTCTATCTGATGACAAACACAAATTTAACAACAGGTCGTACTGGAATTGTTGTAATTCTCAAGGAATTATCTGAAGTTCGTAATCCCGAATCTATTCCCAAGGTAAATGTTAGGAATTTAGCTGACTGATGTGGCGACTGATTACCACTTCTAATTGATTAAAATCATAGGGTTTAGTAATGCAATCATCAAATGCTGTGAGCATCGTGGAGCGCTCATCTTGTACCGTTGTTAGAGGCGTGACTGCAATGATTGGAATGGTAGCAGTTTTTGAGTCATGTTTGAGATCGTCAATGACTTGGTTCGCACTCAAATTAGATAGCTTCATATCTAGCAGGATTAAATCTGGTTGATGAGTTTGTGCCAACATCACAGCCCTCACCCCTTGTTTGGTACAAATACATGAAAAATTTAATATTCCTAGATGAGAATTAAGTAGCTCTAAATCATGTAAACTCTGTTCTACAACTAAAATTAAAGGCTGTCCATTCATAAGCAGTTAGTCCTATCCAAGAAAAGCTCGGCATAAAAATTCCCCTTATCAGGAAAACCTGAAAGTCTTTATTTCTAGTAAGTGTTTAATTCAATGTACGAACGACCAACTAAGGCATAAAAATGAATAGCTTAGTATATAGTTAATTCGGTTATCCATCGGCGTTAAATTTTAGGAAATAATATAGCAGAGCAGTCATAACATCAAGCAAATAGTAGCATAAGTGATGTATATAATTGCCAGGATTGACTAAAAAGATCGGTATTTTATGGTAAGTAAAGGATACTTAAAGTACTTGAAGTTGCAGATTTACCATACTCAGTACTGAGTACCTCGGCTTAGAGTGCTGAGTCAGAAATAGGACTTACGCAATAACTATCTGAAAGCTTATTCCTTTGTGTCCAACTCTTACGAGACGCTGCGCGAATGCGGTTCGTTTTTTCATAATTTTGCGTAAGTCCTGAGAAAAAGAGTAATTGCTCAACACCCCGCTGACGCTAACAGCACTTTCGCACTTGGGTTTTTGCCCCGGATATTGTGGGCGGAATCTTACAATCGGGAGAAGGTTGATACCCCGACGCCACTTGCTTTATGCCGGGAAACCCGTCCACCGCAGTGGCTCCCCCTTGTGGGGGGTATTTTAACTCAGCACGGGCTAAACGCCCCGCTATCCATGTACAGCATTTTCAACTCAGCACTCTTCATCAGCCTTAGCTAGGAGTGCCAAAATTGCGTAAGTATCGCCCTTATTAGATTACCATAGATTAATTAAGTATATTTAACCATCAATTAACTGACGTGCATAAGCGATCGCCTCTGTTGGTGTTGAAAGTTTCCCCTCAGCTTGTGCTACGGCAATTTCTGTTAACAGTTGACCGATGATTGGCGAAGCTGGAATATCTAATGCTATAATCAACCCCTTACCGCTTACTAGTGGAGTGGGATGAGCGATCGCATCATCAGGGTTGAGGTAGCGGTTGATCAAAGGTGCTAAGACTTGGTAGCTCATTGCTTTAGTTTCCACTACTATGTGTAGTGGCTTGTCACCAGATATTGCCTCTACCAAATTATTAATTGCTACAGCTAACACTGCCGTAGCAGGGAATACAATATCTGCGTCATGAAACAAAAAGTATTGTTCTCGCAACGACATATCAACTAGTTTAAATTGCGGTAACAGTTTCAGAGCAGTAGTTACACCTCGGATTTCGGCACGACTATAAGTTAGTTCCTGTAGCTCTATTTCTGCTAATTCTGGATTTGGGTTAACAAGACAAGCAAGTTTGGCAATACCTAGCCAAGTAGTTTTAATACTATCGCGGACATATTCTTGCAGTTGTATCCCTAGTTGTTGCCACTTTTCTGTGAGTAAGGCGGCGGCTGTGTCAACTGCTGCTAGTTTGAGCAAGCTTTCACGGGTGGCATTTTTGAAGAAAGGGGCAAGTAAACCATCTTCCCAAGCCGTTGTGATCCAAGGAGTACCCTGAGAATTTGCCAGTAGATAGCCAATTTCTACCCTAACTCTTTCGGCTGCAACTTTACCAAGATGTGATGCCAAAGAACGAATTGCGGCTTGGGTAGCTGGCTCAATAGTAAAACCTAGTTGAGCGGCTTGGCGATAACCTCGCATTAACCGCAAAGGGTCATCTTCTAGGTTCGCGGGTGATACCATTCGCAAAATGCCCTGTTGCAAGTCTGCATAACCTTCCAGAGGATCGATAATTTCTTGCGTATGGGGATTATAGGCGATCGCATTTACCGTAAAGTCCCGTCTGTGCAAATCAACTTCTAAACTATCTCCTTCCTGTTGGGCAAAGTCAGCTGTGGCGTGGGGAAAAACCACACGAGCAATTTGTCGTTTTGCATCGAGTAACACAAAACCAGCTTTGTAATGATGAGCGATCGCTCTCGCTACCTTTACCGCCTTCGATGGTATAACAAAATCTAGATCCAAATATTCGCGAGTTCTGCCAAGAATCGCATCTCGGACAGCCCCACCTACCATGTAAGCTGGTTGTGGCAGGAATTCCAAGCTGAAAGGCCAATTTTCGGGAGCTAGGGTAGAAGGAATTGATTCATGCATTGTAATAAAAATCAACCCAGCAACTCATGAATAACAGTTGGGCTTAAGTTAGATTAACAATAAAAGCCCCTGGAGTTGGTTCTATTATGTGTATTTGCGTGAATTGCCACTATGTAGACCGATGTCTTACCTATCATGCCGTAGAAGGGCAGCACCAACAGCCTCACTTGACCGAAACACCAAATTTTGATCCGAATGAACCTTCTATCAATGTCAACATTCGGACTAAAGATGATGTGATTGAAATGGAATGGGATGTTGTTGGTTGTCTGAGCTTCAAGCGGGAAACAGGTAAGTGGTCGAAATTGCGTCCTGGTGAATTAGTGCCGACTTGATAGAAAATGATTGGTGTATCTTACAGCTATTTTCAGGTAAATAGACCACACGGTAGGGGCACAGCAATGCTGTGCCCTTACGACAAATGTGCTTCAAATACATGAAAACTGCTGTAATAAGATTTTGTCCATCAGCGATCGCAAATTCATGGTATGGGAAGGAGATGTCAAAAAAGCGATCGCAGAAGATAAAGAAGCTAGCCAAGAGAAACCAGCATGACCAACGCACAGCGACTAGACCATGTAGAAGATGAACTCGAAACTGTTAAGCGATTGCTAGTATCTACTGCTAGCTATGCAGAATCAGCAAACAGGCGGCTTGATGAGTTGACCATAAAACAAGACCGTACCCAATCTCACCTTGATGAGTTGACGATAAAACAAGACCGTACCCAATCTCACCTTGATGAGTTGACGATAAAACAAGACCGTACCCAATCTCACCTTGACCAGATAGGGGTGGGTGTTGACCAGTTGACGATAAAACAAGACCGTACTCAATCTCACCTCGATCAACTAGGGGCACGTATTGACCAGGTAGGGGCAAAAGTTGACCAAGTTTCTGATAGGGTTGATAGTTTTATCACTCACACGCAACGCCTATTTACAAAGGCAGGCAGTGAGATCGAGGAAACAAAGGCACGAACTGAGCGATTAGAAGCACTCATGCTAAAGCTTGACCGAAACTTTGAGGAACAAAAATCTCAGTTTCAGGAGTTTCAACTTACCACAGGTGCTGCCTTAGAGCGAATTGACCGAGTTTTGGACTATCTATTGAGACAGCAAGGCGGTAATCCAAATCCCCCATCCTAGTTGCGATCGCACAGAGGAAGTAAACAGTATTGGCTCTTATAAACCTTGGAACAAGACCGTTTGACTGATTTTAATTAAGGAACACTATGTTATATGCTTGAATAAATCATATTAACTCTATAAAAATAGATATTTTAAATAACTTTGACAACGAAACTAGAAGACTTTGCAATAAATAAATACGCATTAGGACTACACACCACCACTCCCGAATTAGGTTTGGCAATTAGTAATTTTGCAGGCAAGACTCGCTCTCAAGTTTGGAATTTGGGGCGTGATTTATCTAGCTTAGTGCATCAATATTTAATTGAATTTCTCAAACCGCAAACTTGGGCAGATTTGTCCTTCATCGCAGTTGCAAAAGGCCCCGGCGGCTTCACGGGAACTCGGATTGGTGTCGTGACTGCTCGCACTTTGGGACAACAGTTAGGTCTTCCTGTATTTGCGATTTCAACTTTGGCTGCGGTAGCTTGGTCAGAAGCAGGCAAAAGTCAAAATCCAAAAACTATTGCTGTGGAAATGCCAGCACAACGAGGTCAAATTTTCGCTGCTATTTATCAGTTTGAGCCAGATAATTCTAAACTAAAAGTGTGTTTGTCAGATAGAGTATTGACACCAGAAGCATGGCAAGAAACTTTAACGGATTGGAACACTAATTATCACCTGATTCAAGCCCAATCTGGGTTAGCAGCAACGGTGACAAGTATTTTGGAATTAGCTAATCTCGATTGGCAAGAGGGCAAATTTCCTAATTGGTCAGAGGCTTTGCCATATTATGG
>CAXUOL010000437.1:0-6056 GCA_964252435.1 uncultured Nostoc sp. | reverse complement strand
CTATATTGAAACATTATTAGAAGATAGCCCCAGTTTGCAACCTCTACTTGCAGAAATTTTTGAAACCTGTTATCAAAAAGCTCGTCTCAAAGCATCTGATGAAACAGGGATTAAATTAAATTTATTTCCTAAAGAATCTCCGTTTACATTAGAAGAAAGCTTAAAAAATACTTATTAAATTGGAGGAAAGAATGAATTTTTATACCGTCGTGCTGAGAAAGGATTCTTGCTATAAATCGTATATAGCGTACCCCCAGAAGCTATAAACTATAATTTATGGCATCTACTATTCAAGCTCTACCAACAGAAGTTGTATATCTCATTACAGCTGGAGAGGTAATCGACTCTTTAGCTTCTGTGGTGCGGGAATTGGTAGAAAATTCCCTAGACGCAGGTGCAACGCGAATTGTGGTTTCTCTGTGGCCCCAGCAATGGCGAATTCGTGTGGCAGATAATGGTTGTGGAATGAACCTAGATGATTTGCAACAAGCAGCCACAGCCCACAGCACTAGTAAAATTCGCTCTAGTGCCGATTTGTGGAAAATTAACAGTTTGGGGTTTCGTGGTGAGGCGTTGCACAGTTTAACGACTCTGGCAGAGTTGGAAATTTTGAGTCGTCCTCTGGGCGGAAAATTAGGATGGCGGATAATTTATGGCGATGGCGGCAAAGTTGTACAAGTTGAAGCAACTGCGATCGCACCTGGTACAGTGGTTACAGTTTCCCATCTTTTCGGTAATTGCTCATCTCGTCGTCAGGGATTACCCACAACAGCACAGCAAATGAAAGCTGTGCAAGCGGCAATTCAACAAATCGCCCTTTGTCATCCGCACGTCACCTGGCAGATTTGGCAAAATGATCGTCAATGGTTCACCATCTCTCCTGCCGCGACAACTGGGCAGTTGCTACCGCAGATTTTACCGCAAGTGCGACAAGGTGACTTGCAAGAAATAAAACTCAAAATACCCAACCCACTAAACTCAGAAGACAGAACTCAGAATTCAGCACTCTTAACTCCTAACTCCTCACTCCCCACTCCCCACTCTCCACTCTCCACTCAGCACTCAGCACTCACTTTAGTGGTAGGATTACCCGATCGCTGTCATCGTCATCGTCCAGATTGGGTACGTGTAGCCATTAACGGCAGGATGGTGAAGACGCCGGAACTAGAGCAAACGATATTATCAGCATTTCATAGAACATTACCACGCGATCGCTATCCAATTTGTTTCTTACATCTTGCCATTTCCCCAGATCAAATTAACTGGAATCGCAATCCAGCAAAAACAGAAATTTACCTCAACGAAATCATTTATTGGCAAGAGCAAATTACCCAAGCAATTAACCAAGCACTCAGCATCTCTTCTAACAATCTCAAAGAAGCTGTTCACACAACACGAGTTAGTAAATTACTCAAAGCCGCAGAAGCCAAAGGTGGTTACAATTTCAATCCTCAAAATCCCAACCAAAATCCTAAAACTCCTCACTCCTCACTCCCAACTCCTAACTCCTTAAAGGCTGTCGCTCAAGTTAGCAACACTTATATTGTGGCGGAACATTCAGGTGGGATGTGGTTAGTAGAACAGCACATTGCCCATGAGCGAGTTTTGTATGAGCAATTATGCGATGATTGGCAACTTCTACCCGTCGAACCGCCAATGATTCTTTATCAATTATCACCAGCGCAAGTATCGCAACTGCAACGCATTGGTTTAGAAATAGAACCCTTTGGCGAACAACTTTGGGCAGTCCGTAATATCCCCGCCCCTTTGCAGCAGCGAGACGACTGTGCAGAAGCAATTTTAGAACTTAGTTGGGGAGGCGATTTACAAACAGCCCAAGTAGCTGTCGCCTGTCGCAGTGCCATACGTAACGGTACACCAATGAATCAACAAGAAATGCAGACACTTTTAGATAATTGGCAACGCACTCGCAACCCCCGCACCTGTCCCCACGGACGCCCAATTTATTTATCCTTGGAAGAATCAGCTTTAGCTCGGTTTTTCCGGCGTAATTGGGTAATTGGTAAAAGTCATGGAATTTGATGTTTTTGGTGAGACATTACAATAGCTGTAAAATTTGAATCTGGTAAAGGTAGTAGATGGATGCTACTTTTCGAGGGGCATAAGCGATCGCTTTCTCTTGTAGCGGATGAGCGAAAACAGGCGATCGCATCTTTGGATGAAGGTAAACCCGTAGGCTATAAAAAGTGCTACTTGTAGCGTAACAGCTTATTTGTTTCGTGTTCGTTGAGTCCAACACCAAGCTAGCGAGCCAAAAAATAAGGTAGCAACGAAACTCCAAAACAAGGATGTTACTATAGGATGTAGCGGTTTGTTCAAAAATATTGTGAATGGTTTGTTGATGTCTTGAGTGACAACCCCAGAGACAATAGCACCTGCACCTAAGCCTACACCGACAATTTGAATGGTATCTTCAAGAGATCGGTCTTGTTCTGCTTGTTCTATTTCTACTATGCCGCGAATTGTTGCAACCATTTGCTCAAAGAGTTGTTGTCCAGGAGTAAGATAGTTTAAATCAGTCTTAATTTGGGCGATAAATTTATCCTGAGTGTGCTTGATAAACTGACGCCATACTTCTAAATCATCGCAATCCTTCAACCTAATATCATGTAATTTGCCCAACCAATATTCATAGTTAGTTTTATTAGTTTCAATCGTAGTACAATGAATTTGTATATCTCGTATATAATTAGCATACTCAAAAGCTGTTTGAGGAATTTCTCGCAGACGTTCTTTAAAGAAACTTAGTTTATCTTTAGTATTAGATGACGGGCTAAATGTCTTAACATTAGCTTCTAAATTTTTATAAATACTTCTTGCTTGTTGATTGCACCAGCGGGCTTGAGAGTAAGCATAAAGTATTTTGTGACGGCAAATTAATAAATTGATTAGAGGCTGGTAATAATCTCCTTTTTCTTCTAAGTCAGTCGTTCGTCCACAATTAAGCCAAATTAGAATATGAATATTTTTAGTCAAATTAGTCAGATTATCTTGATTGCTTTCATATTCAAAAATTGGACTCCCTAAAAACTTTCCTTCCCCGAGCATAGGAACGGATAATCTTTCTTGTGCTGTTGATAAAATTGCATTTAAGCAATTATTAGCAAAACTTTTAAAATCAGAGGAATTTTCATCCACAGGTTGGACAAATAATAGTAAAGTTTGTCCTAAAGAAGCGTTGATTTGACTGGGTAGCAGACAACCTTGATAATTCAAGTAACTTAATTGCTGAATATTGATATTTTGAGCAAGATAGCGCAGCGTGATGTCAACTGCATAAGTATCGTGAATTTGTACAGGATAAATAGTACCCTTCAATTCTCCTTTGCATTTATCAGGAATTGCAGTGAACTTTAGCGAGCGTTCCTTAAGCAGTTCTAAATAATCACTTGATGGATTATAATGCTCAGGAGGAACACCAATTTTGTCATTGTAAGTTTTGAAATCCTGCTTTGAAAATTCCAAGCTAGGAGCATGAATTTTTTTTCCAATTTCTTTACATTTATCCCACCAAAGTGCATCAGCTTCTTTCACTGGCTCATCTCCAAGAGCCAAGTTATTACGCAATTGAAAAGCAAAGAGCATTAGCTTTGGTTTATTAACTGCTTGATTACTCATTAATTTGGTGGCTGAAAAATATTATAAGTAGAACTTTGCTGCTCTGATTGTGAAGGCTGAGTAGTATTCGGGGGAGAACTTTGTTGAATAGCATTTAACAAAATTTCTTTATTTGCTTGAATATCAACATTCGGGAAATTGTCTTCATCTGTTCCCGGTGGTCTTTCATGTCCTGGTGTACCAAAAAGTAAACGCCGTTGTTTGCCAAATTCTTCATGAATTTGAGAGTTAGAAGGTTTTTGACACCATTTGGACACAGTATTTGATAAAATTATGACATTATCTTCCAAATCAACGCATATATTATACAATTCCTCACGCTTTATATCTGGAAATAAAGAGGGTTGATTCCTAATTAAGCAAATAAATGCATAAAGATTTTTTTCAGAGTTCTGCATATTTTTAATTTCCTACAACACAAAAAGCTGCCCAGCAATCCGGTGATTTTAACGATTTAACTCCCGATTTTATTGGAGCCAACCAGTCAGATAAAAATTCTTTTTCAGTGGGGGTAATAGAAAGTTTATCTGTCCACTCTTCTAATTCAATAATATTTACATCACGCAACCAAGTTTGAGCTTTCTTTAGTGCTACTGACACAGTATTTTCTTCATCTAAATATTTATAAAACTTAATCATTAATAAAGCTGTAGCACAGTCATCAACCTGCCACAGACTACCAACAACACCACTACTACCGGCAATCAGAAAAGCTCCTGGCAAGCAGAGATATTCATCACTGACGCTGTTTACATCTGTCATCGCTGTTCCGCAAGCAGAAAGAACAACAAGGCGACAGTTCTTTAACTCTAATTTAAGTATATTTTCTAAACTTAAGCACTTATCTGGGTCAATCCTCCAATTTCCTCTGTCTTTATAATTATTGGAATCTGCATCTATATTCTCAGGAAGAATAATACCATCTGCCAAAATCAAAGCTGAATCAGAAGGCTTTTCAAAATTAAAGTTGGCGTGACAAGCAAGGTGTATACAATGAGAAGAACGAATTTCATCATTATTGAAGATTTCTTTTCTAGCATCATTTTTTGCAAAAATTTGTGTTTTTGGAGATTTAAAGTAACTACTGATTAATTGAACTTCCATATTTGTAAAATAAAGGTCATTTGTAGGATTTTGAATAGCGGATAATTTACTAAAATCGAAGAATGAACGATTTTGAATTTGAGCCAAGATACCACAACTGGGTAAATAACGCACGCCATTTTCAAATTTATCTAAAAGATAAGAGTCATCAGATAACCGTAGAGCGTGGATCGGGAGGGAATGCAAAATTGTGTGAGGAATTAAAAGTAGTTGTTTGCTAGTTGGAAATTTGTCTTTTATAGTCTTGATAATTTCATTAATATTGATGATTTTGCCGAGTTCGTCTAATTGGCTATTTAGGCTTTTTCGCCATTCTTGTTTATTGTCTTTATAGGCGCTAAAATATTTTTTAGACCAGTCGATTAATTCCTGAAAATCTTTTTCACTAGATTGGCGAATTTCTGGAGAACTTATCTCCTCTGAAAAAATGCAAGTTACAAATGTTTTTCTAGTAAAATACCATTCAACAATCACAATTTGAGAATTTTCGAGTAATTCTTGAATTTTGCGGTAAGATAGTTGCACATGAACGTTAAAATTAGGGTCGATGGGTTCTATTTTATCTTTAATAAGTGTTTCCATCTCTTTAATGAGTTCGTTAACGCGAGTAGATGCAGGTGTGCTGGTATTTTTTGTTGTTGCAATAGTAGGAGATGGAGATGTGCTGGGATTTATTGCTTTTGCAGCATAACTGCTAATTGTTTCGCTAGGAATAACAGATAACCAAGACCAGGAATTTTTTTGATTTTCTCTAGATATTTCCTGGCGTAGATGTTTTAATCTGGCAAGAACTTTTGGTGGAATATCGCCTTTAGGAAGAAAGTTTGGGTTATAGTAAATAATTTGACCTGCTAAAATATTTTTGAGATTAACGCTTTTACTAACTTCTATATATTCAATCGCTTTGCAAGAATATTCGCTACCTAGCTTCAGACTTATTTCTACTAATCTTTGATAAAGAATTATCCATATTTCAGATTCTTCTTGCTGAGAATTACTGTCAGAGGTAGTTTTTCCTTTTAAATAATCTACTTTTTGAGCAGCTTCTGATAAAGCTTTATAAGCCTCTTCAAAATTGAGAATATCTTGGTAAGCAACACCAAGATAGAATTGAGTTTCGGCATAATCGTTAGGAAATGCTTCAGGGCTATAAACTAACAAAGCATTCCTGAAAGATGCGATCGCTTTTTCTAAATTCTCTGCTTTCTCTCCCAATATTCTGTAAAGGTAAGCAATCCCCAGATTATATTGCGTCATCGCCCAATCTTGGGGGAAGGCGTCCTTGGTGTAAACTGACAAAGCATTATTGAAAG
>CAXUOL010000436.1:0-6060 GCA_964252435.1 uncultured Nostoc sp. | reverse complement strand
ATTTTCTTAAGACCTTGCATACCATCTTGATTTGCTCCTGTCAATATTACACCAAGAACTTCTTCTGTGTAGACATCAGCTGCCGACTCAAACAGCACATCAATAGATGGTCTAGCATAAGAAACAGGCTCATCAGTCGAAAGAGCAAAGTGACCTGGTTCAACCAGTAAATGATAATCTGCTGGGGCTATGTAGATATGTCCCGGTAGTATTTCGTCCTTATCTTCCACCTCTCGAATTTTCAACAAAGTGGATTCTTGTAATAAATCCTGGAGTGTGTTGCTAGACTCTTTATGACGGTGTTGCACGATCGCGATCGGTACAGGGAAGTCTGCTGGTAAATTACCCAAGACAATTTTCAATGCTGATAATCCGCCCAAAGAAGTACCAATTACCACAATTTTAAACGACACTTATTTCGCCCTCACACCTGGAGAATGTCGGTTAAGTAACTAGCAGAGGCTCTTTCATACGGGAGCAAAATTGAGATGCTCCTCTTTCATACTGAATCAGTCAGTGTTTTCTTGCTTCTTTGCTCTTACCAGTAACCCATGTTTAGGTGCAAAAATCATTGCTATGACAAATAACAAGGTTTGCAACACCACAATGCAACCCCCTGTTGCACCATCGATATGATAGCTGATGTAAGTCCCCATGACACTAGAAAATACGCCCGATGCCATTGCAATTAGTATCATGTGGTCGAAACGGTCGGTTAATAGATAAGCCGTTGCTCCCGGAGTAACTAACATCGCTACAACCAGAATAATTCCCACTGTCTGAAGTCCGGCGACAGCAGTTAGCGATAGTAATGATAGTAAAATATAGTGTAGCGCTCCTGTATTCAAGCCAATGGAACGTGCATGAGTGGGGTCAAAACAAAATAATAGTAGGTCTTTGCGTAAAATTGCTATTGTTACTAAAGTAATTAGGCTAATAATCACCGTTTGGATAATGTCTTCATTAGAAATACCCAAGACATTACCAAACAAAATGTGCGTCAAGTCTACGCCGCTTGGAGTTTTGGAAACTAGTACCAAACCCAAAGCGAAAAATCCTGTAAATACAAGTCCGATGACAGTATCTTCTTTAATTCTCGTCTTTGCTTTGATATAACCGATCGCAATAACTGAACCCACTCCAAAGACAAAAGCGCCCACAGCAAAAGGGATATTTAAAACATAAGCAATTACTACCCCAGGCATTACCGCATGGGAAACAGCATCTCCCATTAATGCCCAGCCTTTGAGGGTCATAAAACAAGATAAAACAGAACAGACCACCCCAACTAAAGCACTTACACAAATTGCTTTCACCATGAATTCATGCTGTAGGGGTGTGGTTAACCAGTCTAATAATGCGAGAGTATTCATATTTTTATAACTCTGATCCAAGCAATATCAATTAAAAGTTCTCAATCAGATTCATTTTGATTTCCACGGATTATCTGACTTTTGCTCAGAGATAAATCTCCAAGAGAACCGCCAAAAGTGCGTGATAGATTTTCTTCTGTGAATACTTCTGATGTATCACCATAAGCTAAAATAGTCCGGTTAATGAGTACTACTTGGTCACAGAAAGTAGTGATAGAGGCTAAATCATGGGTAGAAATCAAAATTGTATGACCTTCTGCTCGTAATTCCAGCAGTAAGTCAATCATCGCTTTTTCTGTTTTGATATCTACCCCAGCGAAAGGTTCATCTAATAGTAAAACTGTTCCCTGTTGTGCTAAAGCACGGGCGAGAAAGGCACGTTTTTTCTGTCCACCAGAGAGTTCTCCAATTTGGCGATCGCGCATTGACCACATTTGCACCCTTTCCAAACTTTCCCTCACAACACTTTGATCTTTTGCCGATGGGATTCGTAATATATTCATGTATCCGTAGCGCCCCATCATCACCACATCATGGACACTGACTGGAAAATTCCAGTCCACCTCTTCCGACTGTGGTACATAAGCAACTAAGCTTTTTTTCTGTACAGTTTTTATCGGTAAACCATTAATCAAAACCCGCCCTGTAACTGGCTTCAAAAAACCCATAATCGCTTTAAATAGGGTTGATTTACCACTACCATTCATCCCCACTAAACCACTAATTGAACCTGCTTGAATTTGCAAATAAGCACCATGTAAAGCAACTTTGCCGTGGTAAGCAACTGTCAAATTTTCGACATCAATACTAATAGATTTCACTAAAAATCACCTCTAATATTAATCATTAGTTTGTAGTGAGCGGCTCCAGTCTTTTTTGGGAACACGTAACGTTTTTTAGAGAACAAAACAGGACTAAAGTCCTTACTACAAGCTAATTTTAAATAATTAAATTTATTCTTGCATACTTGCTCACTTTTCCTCTAATCCCTGAGTTAGAGTATTAATATTATCTTCTAGCAACTTAAGATAAGTTGGTGCTGGGCCATCTGCTGGAGACAGGGAATCAACGTAAAACACTCCACCAAACCTTGCTCCTGATTCTCTAGCTACCTGACGTTGCGCTCCATCGTTGACTGTACTTTCACAGAAAACTACAGGTATTTTATTTTTTTTAACTATATCAATGACTTTTTCTAGCTGTTTGGGAGTAGCTTGTTGTTCAGAGTTAACCGCCCAAAGATAAGCTTCTTTCAAGCCATAATCGCGGGTGACGTATGAGAATGCGCCTTCACAGCTTACCATGTAGCGCTTGTCTGCTGGAACTACCGACACGGCTTTTCGCAGTCTCTCATCAACTTCCTTAATTTTTTGGCTGTATGCTTTGGCATTGGTGTTATAAGTCTCTGCATTCGCTGAATCTAAATTAACTAATGCCTTGCGAATATTCTCTACGTAAATCAAAGCGTTTTGTGGTGACATCCAAGCATGGGGATTAGGTTTCCCTTTGTAGGCATCCTCCGTAATTTCAACAGGCTTAATTCCCTCACTTAAGGTAACGTGAGGGACATTGGGGACGCTGTTATATAATTTCTGTGCCCAACGCTCTAAATTTAGACCATTATTCAAAATTAGGTCTGCTTTTTGCGCCCTCACCAAATCGCTAGGAGTTGGTTCGTAACCATGAATTTCCGCCCCTGGTTTGGTCAAAGATTCAACAATCGCCTTGTCTCCTGCCACGTTTTGCGCCATATCTGCAATGACTGTAAAGGTGGTAAGAACTACTTTTTTACCTTTTTTATCTAGATTGGTGGTGGTAGTTGTAGCTGAGTTTGGACTTAACTGTGGTTGAGAATTGGAGGTTGACGCGCTACACCCAGCCAAACATAGCCCCAATAGCAGCCCAGACGCTATAACCAATTTTTGTTTGTACTGCGGTAATTGCATCTGAAAGTTATTGATATTAAATCTCATTATAGCAATTTCATAATCTTCTCACTTTTGTCTCACTTTAGCAGAAGTAAGGTAAAAAATGAAAGAATTATGAAAATAATATCGGATAAAAAAAGGGAACCAGATTTTCTTGTTTCCCCCCTTGACAAGCTATGCATTACCCGCATCTTTCTTAACAAACAGACAAAATACTTAAAAAAAGACCGAAACGATCGCTAGGTCTAGTTTGGAGAGAAAAATCACGATATTGCTGCTACCTGGAAACTTCTACACTGAGATTATTAAAGGACATCTTTGTAATTAACGATGCCTCCGGTGGGCTACGCCTACGCACTATAGCTTAGTGCATTTTCTGTCTTGAAAGTCAATCATGCTGCTGTTATTTATTTGTCTCATCCTTTCAGAGTCTGACTTACAACAATGTTAAGAAAGATGTGGCTAATGGATAGCCTTTTAGGAGAGAGGCTTTGAATCTTGCTTGCTCCCCAACGCTAGTAGGGAAGGGGCTGGGGGTTAGGTATGTATTGGACTCAACTGAGAAGCGCTGTAAAGTATTCTAAAATTACCCCATGCCCAATTCCCAATTCCTAATTCAACCCCTAATTTTGAGCGATTTCACAAAGCCTTCTGCACTAAGTAACGCGATGCCCAATGTGACAACACCAATTCCCACACTCTGAATCACATTTAAAGTTTCGCTAATGGTTATCCATGCAACTAACGCCGTCAATGCTGGACTGCTAGAGCCAATTATGGAAGCGGTAGAAGCGCCAACCATCCGAATCCCTACATTGTTTAAAGTGTGTCCGAGAAAGCTGACAAGACCGGAAAATATGCTACCAATCCATAGGGGTGTCCAATCAAGTTGAGCGCTCTTACCTGGCCAGAACAGTAAGCTAATACCAGAGAGCAGTAGAGTGCAGGCAAAACTGATCCAGGTAAAGGGAATTGGATGGAATTTTTCTAAACATTTTTGAGCAATGATGCAATAAAAGGCATAAACGATCCCAGCGCCAAAACTAGCGAAAATGCCGATCGCAATGGTATGACTGCTGTAGGTAGCAGAAGATTGAGGAATGGTAAGAGCGCTTCCCCCCAGAATAATAGCCATTACTAGCCAACGGAACAATGTGGGGCGATCGCCAAAAAACCTCCATGACAGCAGTGCTGTAAATACCGGATAAGTAAAGAAGAGGGTCAAGGCAATGCCTGTGGGAATCAAGCCAATAGCAATGTAGAGTGAGGCAATATACACAAACATCAGTACTCCACAGCCAAAAGCTTGAATCAGAACATCCCTGCGCTTGCGGGTGAACAAGTCTTGGAGTTCTGTCCAAGCAGATGGATATAGCTTGAATGATAGAGATGCCATCAGTGGAACCACCAGTAGCATTCGCATGAACATCAGCAACAAGGAATTCTGCAAATCCGGTTTAACATATCCACCGACTAAAAATAAACCTAGTACGAGATGTTCTGAAAACAAAACTCGGACAGTAACATTGTGAAACGTCAAAACAAAGGAGGATAGAAGAACCGTTAGGATGCCCAACACGATAAAAAGTTTCCTTAGAGACGACTTGATTGTATTGTTAAAATCACTGGAATAACAAACCAGATGAAGTTTGAGGAAATCAAAGCCGTCGCTTCAAAAACACTGCCAGACGGTTAAAGAGACGCGATAAATTGCCGTCTCTACAGGGAATTTATCTATCTATCAATTATAAGGTTCAAAGTGGACACTGAATTGTCCCGAACGACTAAAAGCCTCAGTCCCTTGCCCTCGATCCCAGACGGCTAAACCATCTGCGAGGAAAAGCATATCAAATTTACCCCGTTGAGCTGTTTGTGCCAGCTGCTTGTAATGTTGGAAGTTTAAACCTCCATCAGCCGGGGTGTTGGGATGTCGCCATGCTGCCACATGATGACCACTACCGGGTAAAAATGCTCCGAGTTTAAGTTGTTTTTTCGTACTCATATTTATATTTGCGAGAGCGTACTCATGCTTTTTTCTTTCTCTTGTTTGGAACAAGAAAATGTTAGTTATTAGGACTCTGGTCTTGTTGCTTGGATGGAGGGTAGTTTAGAGAATTCATCGTACCAATGAGCAAGTTTTGAATATTTTTGCCGCCATTGCAGATCAGGAAGGCGGATCTCTAGTCCAAGTGCAGATGCGAGGGTTATATGAGCAAGTTTTGGAGTTTGGTCGAGTTTATCTGAAATCTTCTCGAAGTAGTCCAAAATTCTCAACGCCCGCTCACGCTCAAACTCGATCACCCCAGGAGACTGCTCGCCCAGTGGACGCCTTAACTCCCGTACCCAGACAGCAATGCCATCTATGAACCCACCAGTTATACCTTCAAGTTGCTGTAAAAAGCCATTAGATATGTCAGCAACTAGTTTGATCTCAGGATTTAAGTAATTCAGATAGAAGCAAATTATACGTGTTTCACTCAAGATAAATCCGTCGTCAGTCGCTAGAGTTGGTACTTTACCTGTAGGGTTGTAATTCAATAGGTCGCTGTTTGGATCTCGTGCAATGACTTTTTGCGTTTCGATGCGATCGCACAGATTCAATTCTATTATTGCTACCCTTGCAATACGTGCATACGGGGAGTTAGGTGTATAGAAGAGTTTCATAAAAGGGACTCATGTTAAAGGGGAAAGGGGAAAGGGATGAACAGGTCGCTTGACTTCGGGCGAGGTTTTTACCTTCCTCATAAAATTTGGATTAT
>CAXUOL010000435.1:0-6062 GCA_964252435.1 uncultured Nostoc sp. | reverse complement strand
CCCACTCGTACAGAATTCATACCTGTTTTCTGACTCCTGAGTTCTGAATTCTTCTAATAAAAACAATATAGTCAAGAGTTGATTATGCCAAGTTCTAAAATCTTGTGATTGTTGTTTATGATGCTAAGAATCCTGCTCCTGCTGCTTTACAACAATCATGGATCGGGTTTCTGGCGATCGCCCCATCATACCTGGTCGTTAAAAGCTTTTGATGGAGATTGCTGGAGTGCGATCGCTTATTTAACTGGCATTGCCAGAGTAGCGATTAAAAAATGTTCAAAAATGCCGCAGTTACGCTCGTTGTAGACATCGCTTTTCTAAACGTCAAGGTATTATCTACTCGAACACCGTGCAGCATAGATAAAGTCTGAGGTTTTGCATGAAAGTAGCAGTTTTCAGTACAAAAGCCTACGATCGGCAGTTTTTGTCAGCTGCAAATTCTCCCATCCAACACGAATTAGTATTTTTTGAACCTCGTTTAAATCGAGATACGGCTATCCTGGCTGCTGGATTTCCGGCGGTTTGCGTATTTGTGCACGATCAGGTTGATGCCCCAACTTTAGAAATTCTCGCCTCAGGGGAAACTCGCGTGGTTGTCCTTCGCTGTGCAGGGTTTAACAATGTAGACTTACAAGCCGCAGCAGATTTAGGAGTTACCGTTGTGCGTGTTCCCGCCTATTCACCTTATGGGGTAGCAGAACACGCCGTAGGATTGATTTTAAGCCTAAATCGTAAAATTCATCGTGCCTATAACCGTGTCCGAGAAGGCAATTTTTCTTTAGATGGACTGTTGGGATTTAATTTGCATGAGCGCACAGTGGGAATTGTTGGTACTGGTAAAATCGGTCTGATTTTAGGACAGATTATGAAGGGGTTTGGCTGTCACCTACTCGCCTATGACGTTTATCGCAATCCAGAATTAGAAGCGCTAGGTGGAAAGTATGTAGAACTACCTGAGCTATTTGCCAATTCTGATATTATCTCCCTGCATTGCCCCCTGACTCCCGAAACCCATCACTTAATTAACACTGAGGCTATAGAAAAGATTAAGCCAGGTGTGATGCTAATTAATACTAGCCGAGGAGCGCTGATTGATACCCAAGCAGTGATTGAGGGATTGAAGTCTGGTAAAATTGGCTATCTGGCTGTAGATGTCTACGAACAAGAATCGGAATTGTTCTTTGAGGATTTGTCTGGAGAAATTATTCAAGATGATATTTTCCAACGTCTGACGACGTTCCCCAATGTACTCATTACCGGACATCAAGCCTTTTTTACAGCAGAAGCTCTCTACAATATTGCAGAAACAACTTTTGCTAATATTACCGATGTTGAACAGGGTCGTCCTTGTGCAAATGAAATTCGCGCCTAAACCTTTGGCAATCTCAAATCCCAAATTGTGTTACCTCATAAATTATTAACACCTTTGCTCCCAGATATACCCAAGGTGCTACACTACATCCATGCTAGGGGTGCCTACATAACGAGGCTGAGATCACACCCTTAACACCTGAGTCTGGGTAATACCAGCGGAGGGAAGCTGTTTATTGAGGAATTATAATATGCGGACTGAATGGGTTGCTAAACGACGTGGGCAGGTTAATGTATCTCAAATGCACTACGCCCGCCAAGGTGTTATCACCGAAGAAATGCACTACGTCGCCCAACGGGAAAATCTCCCAGCCGATCTCATTCGTGAGGAAGTAGCGCGGGGACGAATGATTATCCCTGCTAATATTAATCACACTAATCTAGAGCCGATGGCTATTGGTATCGCCTCTAAATGTAAAGTAAATGCTAATATCGGCGCTTCTCCCAACTCTTCTAATCTTCAAGAAGAAGTTGATAAGCTGAATCTGTCGGTGAAATACGGTGCTGATACCGTGATGGATTTATCTACAGGCGGCGGTAATTTGGATGAAATTCGTACCGCCATCATCAAGGCTTCACCTGTTCCCATTGGTACGGTGCCAGTCTACCAAGCTTTAGAAAGTGTCCACGGGACAATCGAGAATCTAACTGCTGATGATTTTCTCCATATCATCGAAAAGCACGCCCAGCAAGGAGTAGACTATCAAACTATCCATGCTGGGATTTTGATTGAGCATTTACCTTTGGTGAGAAACCGGATCACTGGTATTGTCTCTCGCGGCGGCGGTATTTTGGCGCGGTGGATGCTACATCACCACAAACAAAACCCGCTTTATACCCACTTCCAAGACATTATTGAGATTTTCAAAAAGTACGATGTCTCCTTCAGTTTAGGAGATTCCCTGCGTCCCGGCTGCACCCATGATGCCTCAGATGAAGCACAATTGGCTGAATTGAAAACCCTCGGACAGCTAACTCGCAAAGCCTGGGAAGATGATGTCCAAGTAATGGTAGAAGGGCCTGGACACGTGCCAATGGATCAAATTGAGTTCAACGTCCGTAAGCAAATGGAAGAGTGTTCAGAAGCACCTTTCTATGTTTTGGGGCCATTGGTGACAGACATTGCTCCCGGTTATGACCACATCACTTCAGCGATTGGAGCGGCGATGGCTGGATGGTACGGTACTGCGATGCTGTGCTATGTAACACCTAAAGAGCATTTGGGTCTACCAAACGCCGAAGATGTGCGGAATGGGTTGATTGCCTATAAAATAGCGGCTCATGCGGCTGATATTGCTAGACATCGCCCTGGTGCAAGGGATAGAGATGATGAACTTTCTAAGGCGCGTTACAACTTCGATTGGAACCGTCAGTTTGAATTATCACTCGATCCAGAAAGAGCTAAGGAATATCACGATGAAACTTTGCCAGCAGATATCTATAAAACTGCTGAGTTTTGTTCGATGTGTGGGCCTAAGTTCTGTCCAATGCAAACTAAGGTTGATGCTGATGCGCTGACAGAATTAGAGAAGTTCTTGGCAAAAGAGCCTGTGACTCAAAGCTAACAGATTAAACCTCTTGCAAAAGTCGGAAAACCGCTGTAATTGGTATTAACAAGTTCAAACTCTTTTAAAACCTCGTTCCCAGTCTCAACTGGGAATGAGACAAAATGGTTTTGCTTCTCTCAAAATATAAGGTTAGGTTTTGCGATCGCACTTTTACTTCGTACAAGAGTAATCCAATTGCGTTGGCAAAGCCTACCATTCGCGTAGCGTCTCGTAGAGAAGGTATCGCTCCCCAATCAAAGCTAAATCAATAATTCTGGTTGGTAATTTATGCGATCGCGTTTAATCGCGCCTACTTACTTGTTTCTGATAACGTGAAGGCGGAAGCTGCTACAGACTGCGCGTAACACGGAAACGTGAAGGCGGAAGCTGCTACAGGCTGCGCGTAACACGGAAACGTGAAGGCGGAAGTTCCTACAGCGAAGGCGGAAGCTGCTACAGGCTGCGCGTAACACGGAAACGTGAAGGCGGAAGTTCCTACAGCGAAGGCGGAAGCTGCTACAGCGAAGACGGAAGTTCCTATAGCGAAGAATATTTTGATTTTTGCTCAGTAATATGTGGTTATTTAACAGAACATTAAAAATATCCTGCGGGATGAGGGCAACTCTAGAACGCTTTTTCTAACCTAACTTTTCCCTTAAGTTGACACCAATGCACAGCTGTGCGTCCCCTATTTAAAATCCCATTTCAATGGTTAAGCTGCGAATTTTTCCTGTATCTCCTTCAGCTTTATCTGCAACTTCCAGAGTCCAGGTTCCTTGGGGACTTTTACCTTTAAAGGCAGCAAGTTTAGGGGTGTTTACTTCGTCATAAGTTGTTTTAATATTATCTGTAGCTCCACCCTGGCGATCGTGCAGAACTATGGGAAGTATGCCTATTTGCACTGGGGGAAGAAGAGTAACGATAAGATCCCCAATATAAATATGCTCAATATCTACATTAACTTTGATGGATTTTAGGAGGGTGGTATTAGCGATCGCCAACGATAATGTTGATGTTTGCAAGTCGTTAATTGGAATATCTTGCACTGCCTGGAAAATACTAATGGGCGATGTTTGCGCAGGCTTGGCTAATTCTACAGCTTTCAGAGCATTGATTCGACCGTAACCGTAGAAAGGGCTACGACCATTGGCATCATATTTACCTCCAGCTGAATCAATGCGATCGCAGGAGCGTTTAATAATGTCTCGCACTTCATCCCAACGCAGATTTGGGTTTCTGGCAAGAATCAAGGCTGCTACACCTGCTGCACCTGGACAGGAACTAGAAGTTCCGCCAAATTCGTTCGTGTAGTTGCCTAAAACCTCACCCAGATTTCGATTACCCGAATTATAACCAAGTACACCAGAGCGATCGGTTGTCCAAATTCCAGTGGTTTGAGAACTGTCACCATTGTTGCTGGGAAAGGCACACCAAACCGCTTGACCAAAGTCACTGTAAGCGCTTCTCGTACCGTAGTCGTTACAGGCTGCCACTGCAATCACCTTTTGGTAGCTGGCGTAGCCGTCGTTATCGACGCTTTCGTTACCATTGCCAGCTGCAAATAAAATTACACAGCCCTTGCCGTTGCGTCCTTTATTGATTGCAAAATCTATAGCAAGTCGTGTGGAATCAGGCAAAGGTACTTTTTGCTTGTGTGCGGGATCGTCTGGCTCAAACCAAGTACCGTCTGCTGGGCCCCAGCTGCAAGAAATAACATCAGCACCATTTTGAGCCGCCCAAATAAAAGCATCTGCTTCATCCTGCGACCCCAACGCTGAAGCTAAACGAATCGGCATGAGTTTTGCCCCAGGTGCTACACCAGATGCCCCAAAGTTACCGTTTGCACAAGCTACTCCTGCACAAGATGTACCGTGGTTATTATCATTGCCCGGTCTGGGATTGTTCGTTTTACGTGTGACATCACGCGGGGCAACAATCTTGCCAGAGGAACGGAACTCTTCATGATCGAGATCCATACCATCGTCGATAATTGCAATAGTTGTCCCGGTGCCATTGCTCAACTTCCAAGCGGCTTCAACGTTGGCATGGGCGTTAATTGTCTTACCATTAATTGTTGTTTGCTTTAAGTGCCATTGCTGCGGGAAAACCTGACGTTGGCGTGACTCACGCGCTAATTCAGGATGGCACAGTTCAACTGATTCCTCATTTAAAAGTCTCTCGGCGATGTCAAAGACGGCTATACCAGTATTTGCAGGGGCACTGACAAAATAAGCATTTCGTGCATATTCAAGTTGGCGTTTAATTGTTAAGTTGTAACGTCTTAAAACCTCTTGGCACACCCTTGACTCTTCTTCGCTATCAAATTTAACAAAAAGGTTTTCAGTGTAGACTACAGGTTGTTGGGATACTGGATCTATTAAGACACGTCCGGCAAATTGGACTTCAGACTCATTGTTGAGAATTTCACGGGCGCGATCGCGCAAAGCAACACCCTGATTCGGAACTTTCGCTTGCAAAATTTCTACACCCGCTTGCCGAAACCGTGTTTTTAACTCAAATTGATTGAGGATGCTACGAGCTATGGGTGATACAGGTGCGACTTCAAAGGATCTTGCACCAACAATAGTGCTACGGCTTTCGGTACGCACTACAACGTGTTCGTTACTGATAGCAAATTCATACTGTTGGCCATTCTGTCCACCATAGCGAACCTGAACCATTGTTTAATCTCCTAAATGTTTTGAAAGTTGAGCATTGAAAAACCGTATTATGCCTTACTTTTAAAGCTTGCTGCACCCATCGTAGGCTTACGTTTACTTTATGGATGCTTCTGATTTCATGTGTTATATGTGTATTACGATACAGAATTTAATCTGTGGCAGTAGGAGCAATTTTACGACTTAACGACGGTGCGATGTCTACGATGGTCACTGAGCCAAGTCGAAGTGACCATCGTAGACATCGCTGGAATTTCTCAGTTAGAAGCGATCGCTAACGTTGAGAATGTCGAACCTCAAATGCTTATGGAAAGAGGTTTGAGATAAATTACAAATTATACATATTAGAGATATTCTTATACCATTTCTTTGTGAGGCTGCGCCAAACCCTTTTAACTTCTTTCTTTCTTCGGGCGTTGCTGAATCGAAGTATGAATCATGCGATCGCCTCAAGCTTGCGGACGCG
>CAXUOL010000434.1:0-6069 GCA_964252435.1 uncultured Nostoc sp. | reverse complement strand
ACCTTGGACATTTCATCGCGATCGCTCAAATTCATACTTCAATTATGCAACGCCCTAAAATATCAGCAAGGCGTTGCAGAGATAGAGCGGTTTCTTGGAAGTTCTGCCAAAGTTGCATTAGGCGTAACAAGGGACTAGTGACATAACCAGCCAAGATGCGGAAAGCAATGAGTTGTCCCAAGGTTAAGTGCTGATTGAGGACGAGAAAAGCTCCCACCCACAGCACTAACATACTGGAAAACTTGTTGAGAAAGTTGCTAACAGAACCGGCAGTAGTTTGGGTAGAGACTGTTTTGAAACCTGCACTAATATAACGAGCATAGCGTTCTTGCCATTGCCAACGCGATCGCATTTCTAAATTTTGCGCCTTGACTGTCTGCATTCCCCCCATCACTTCCACTAAATAAGATTGCGTCTCGGCATTGCATTCGGCTTTCTCTTGCAATTGTCGCCGCATCAGAGGTGATACCATCAAGTTGAGCAAGCCAAACAACGGCACTGTTGCCAAAGCAACTAATGTCAAAACTGGGCTGTAAATCGCCATCACCACAATATAAACTACAGAAAATACAGCATCCATCACCACAGTTAAAGCTGTACCAGTCAAGAAAGAACGAATATTTTCCAACTCGTGAACTCGCGTTGCCAATTCTCCCACAGGACGGCGTTCAAAGTAAGATAATGGCAGACGCAACAGGTGATTAATCACCTCAGAACCAAGGGCGAGGTCGATTCGGTTAGTGGTATCTGTAAATAAATGAGTGCGGACACTGGTGAGTATTGCTTCGATGACTGCTACTACCAGCAAAAAGATGCCAAAAACTTCCAGCGTATCAGGACTGTTACCAACCAGTACTTTGTCAATAATTACCTGTGTGGCGAGGGGATTTACCAACCCAAACAGTTGAATAACAATGGAAGCAATTAGTACTTCAATTAACACCTTGCGATAGCGCCGCAGTGAGGGTACAAACCAACTTAAACTAAACCGCGCCTTGGGAGTATTTTTGGTGGTTTGTAGCAGCAGAACTTCTCCTTCAGCCCCCCAGTTTTCGGCAAAGTCTCGTAATTTGTAGCGTAGTAGTCCCATCTCTGGAACGGCAATGAGTAACTCTTGATTGCCATTTTTGTAAATAATTGCAAAACTATCTTGCCAAGAAATCATTACTGGTAACTGCAAGCGTCCGACTGCGGTAGCGGGAACTTTTACCATCTGTGTTGTCAACCCCATCAACTCAGCAGCCGCAGCGCAAAATTGCAGAGATATAATGCCTTTCTGTTCATGCTGCTTTGTCAACACTCGCTGCAACGTATCTCTGCGTCAAGAGATGTTAAAGTATTGACTCAACATTTGGAAGCAAGCTAGTGTTGCATCCAGCGGCCCTCTACCTTTGATATAAGGAAACTTCTTTTGTTTACCCTTAGTTGCTGGTGCTTCTGTGACAGTAATTTCTGAGGCATAGGGAATTTCTGCGGGTAAGAGTGTTTTTGGTGTAGGAGAGGCGAGATTTTCTCCAAATATTGATTTGGGCAATCCCACCAGACGCATATTTGTATTAAATTTCAGCTTGGGGTTGAGTTCATCAAACTCTAAGCGACTACCAACGGGGAACTCAGCATCAAAATTACTGCTGACTAACCACAAAAATGCTGAATCTAACTGCTGGCGGAAAACTTTGCGTGCAGGAATTGTTTGGATGATAGCAACTTCAGTTACAGTCTGGGCAAGTTTAACTAAATTTCTGCTACCATCTGCGCGACGGCTGAGTTCTTCAGTAAGTAGTTCATGCACTTCTAAAAGAGTAATCTTATTTTGCAACGCTTGGACAAAAGCCTCTTCCTGCTTGAGTAAAGTTAGAAAACCAGCAATAGGTAGATTAATAGTGATAACTTCAGTAGAAGCGATCGCAGTTTCACAAGCAATACCCCGTACATGACTTACCCAACCCAAAACTTCTCCTGGTGAGAGTAACTTCAATGTCGCCGGATTTTGCGCTTGCGAATTATAGCCTAATAAACGTGCTTGTCCTTGGTAGATAATGCTAATCCAATTGGGCATAGCTTCCCTGGTTACTATTACCTGTCCGATGCGATAGCGACAAAATTGCACCTTGTTGAGCAAATTTTCTAAAACATTTGCTGGCAGATAATTGAAAGGAAATAGATTGGCAAGAAATTCTTGAATATCAACGATTGTATTTGTCATCATCTTGGACATCCTATTTTCATGAGTTTTAGGCTGCGATGGCTTCTTGAAGCTGTGCTGGTTTAGTATTGATTCCCATCCAAGTTTTTTCTTCTGGAGAAAGTTGATGCAGTTGTTGTTTAAACCAATTTTCAAAATTTTCTTGCAGCAATCGTTGGCGCATAAAATCGTCCAACTGGGCAGTTATAAACTTTTCCACACGTACAATCACCCATGATTCTCCAAAGGGTATGGGTGCTTGAACTATACCCACTTGATTTGTGCGAAGTAACTGAGCAAAATTAGGAGCGATCGCACCAAGTTCTACTGGGCCGATGATGCCATTTGTATCAGCTTCCGGCCCTTGAGAATATTCACGCGCTAGTTCAGCAAATGACTGTTCTCCTTCTGTAATTCGGAAGAATAGTTCGTTGGCAGTTCCTCTGTTTTCAATCCGAATTAAAGAATAAATGACTTGATCAAAATGTCTTTTGTATTTGAGGAAGTAAGATTCTAGTTGATGTCCCCAAGTTATTTGTTTGAATTTTTCGACTCTCAGCTTTCGGGTGGCAAAAAGTTCTAATTGTTCTTGAGTCAAACCGTAACGTAAGCACCAATCTTGGATTTTTTGCTTGCTTGTCAAATCCCACTGTTGATAAAATTGCTCTAGAGCCTGAGAAATTTCGGCTTGTGTACAGGTTATGGGTGCGATTGCTGATTCGATAATACTCTGAGATAACAATTGCGGGATTAGGTTGTAATTAGCTAAGAAGGGGATTATTTCTGGCGGTAAGAGACCGCAATCGCCTAGTTGTAATGTTTTATTCATATTTCTTTGTGCAAATATTTGAGCCATGCAGCCATAAAATTTAGAAATTTTCAACACAGCCTTAGCTGTTTAGTTTTATGGTTGCCGTGTTCAGAACCTATTGTTTAACTATGAATCTAAATTAAACTGTTTTTTCAAGAAACACAGCATGAAAAAGACCTCAATAGTTAGATGTTTGAAATTAAATTCCAGGTGCTTTGTATTGTTTAGTCATAAAAAGTCTTATAACTCACCATTGGCGTCATTGAGAATGAGTTTAATCAAAAAAAGGATGTATGAAGAAGTAGGCGAAAGCTTATGTCAGGCAATAGTTTTGGCAAACCTTGGTAATACTCAAAAAGTTGTTGTAATTGATACAGAAAAACCTCTGAGTTACCAGAGGCTTCTTATGGTTAACTTGATGTTTTTAGCAGTGCTTTAGGCGATCGCTCGTATGATCTAATTATGTTGCCTAAAGTGTGGAATAAAAGCAGCAAAGTTCAGGTATGATTCTCTGCCGCTTGCATCATTTGCATACCCTTGAAAGCACTGCCATACAATACTTTCAAGTACCGCTCACCACTGCTGATGCTTAAACTTAAGCAGGGACAGAGAACTGGCTAAAAGCTAAGTTGTAGTTAGTGTTGCCAGTGAATTCAGTGACCTGCAAGAAGTAGTTACCAGATACATCAATGTTGGAAATCAGTTCTGAAGTAATACCTCCATTATTAGAGCTTGCAATTACCTCGCCTGCATCGACGATACGATTGTTGTTAGAGTCTCGAATCACTCGGATATCAGCATCGCTGCTTAATCCGTCCAATCTAATATCGACACCCTCTAAAACTCCCAAAGAGAAACTGTAAACATCAGTAGTGTTCTGGTTATTGACGTTACCTGTACGAGTGACATTACCTGACAAATCACCAAGTACAAATTCCTTAGGTAGAAGGTTGCTGGAACTGGCTGAAATCGGAAAAGTTCCAGAAGGTTCAGTTGCAGACAAGGCTAAATCGTAGCTGACATCGCCTGAACTACCTGGAGCAAAGCGAGATACTTCGGCAAAAAAAGTACCAGAGCTGGTTTTAAAGTTAATCGCCTCATCTTGGTTGCTTCCGCGATTGGAAACAAGTCCAACATTTCGGTCAAAGCTGTCTAATACACCGTTATTGTTAGCATCTCGAAACAGTCGAATGTCGGCATCATCACCAGCGCTGATATTTGTCAGAGATAAGTTGATATTTTTGCCACTGCTGATTTGGAACTGAAAGACATCTGTGGGATCGGATATAGTTAAATCAAAGTTATTCTTAACAACAGGAGTGCTACCTAGTGTACCAAGATTGAAAAGTGCCATTTTTTTGTCCTTTAGGTGTTGATTGTGATGTAGTCAAGTTCAGATTAAGTTATGGTTTGCACAGATGTAAATTCAGATTTAAATCGACATTTACTAGAATGTAGTGGCTGAGAATTTGATGATAATAAATATTATTTATTATTTTCAATAGAGCCTTAGCCGTTTGGCTTTGTGCTTGCCGTGTTCAGAACCTTTTGTTTAACCATGAATATAAATTAAGCTGTTTTTTCAAGAAACACAGCATGAAAAAGACCTCAATAGTTAGGTGTTTGAAATTAAATTCCAAGTGCTTTGTATTATTTAGTCATAAAAAGTCTTATCTAGGGTAAACAAATACAAAGAAGGTAGAAAGTACTGATGTGGTCTACTGCTATTTCCGCAAATGGTGAATTGATGTACATGGAAGGTATGAACCATAAGCTACAACAAAAGGTACGTGTTGTGGAAAACCGGGAACCTAACCCCAGCAAGGCAATAGTCGATTGCCAATCAGTAAAGAATGGAGCGATGGTGTCAAACAACGTTGGTTTTGATTCAGGTAAGTTGGTAAAATGACGTATACGCCATTTTTTTGTAGAATTGCGATCGCAAGACGATGAATGCTCTAATCAATTTACTGCTTTTTTTTCTGCCGATTCTGAGTAGCCTGTGGATTGCCCAAACTTTCAACCCTCTATCTTCTTATCAGCCTCTCCAAGCTGTAGACGGTGCAGCTTTATATAGAAAACAATTAACGAATGGTAACGAAGCGTATTTACAAGTTATTAATCTTCGTAAAATGCATATAGACCAAATTATCAAAGAGGTAGATAATATGGGTCTAAATGAAGGTAAATATTATAAAGGAGAAGGTGGACATTACAGCCCTTTTTTCCAAAATAAGTTGTTTTCTGAAGTAATAGATGAATATCAGAAACTTTACCCAAACAACGTTTTTTCGATGATTAATTGTTCTTTTTTTGAACAATACCAATCTAGTACTCAATTATCTTTTCCGATTAAACTTAATGGTGTAGTCATCACTGGTGGCACTAGCCCCTATGGGCCAATCAAGGAACCAAAAGATAAATATTATCGTAATATTCGCCTCAAAACCTTAGTCTGGGATGATAAACAGGCATATATTACTGATTACAATCAAGCTAGTGGCGCGCCTCTTAACCAAAAAGCTGTGAAGAATGCGATTGTCACTTACCGATATAGCGATCATCCAGCGAAAGTATTAGCCCAAAACCAAGCGAATAAGTATCAAGTTATCGGTACTCTGAACAAAGATGGTATTAAAGGTGACGAGTTATTGTTGATTATGACGGTGAACCAAGCAACTCTGGATGAGGCAGCCGATTTATTACGTAAATTAGGAGTCAAGGGCGATATCATTACCGTTGACGGCGGCAAATCAACTTATTTGTTCAATTCTCAGAAGGCAAACATTATTGTTCCCCAACTGTCTAATCTGCAAGAAAATCCTACTTTCCGACACCTACCTCATTATCTGGGATTCCGTAAGAAAAGCAAAAATCAGATTGCGCCAAAAATCTTGATCGATCAGCCAGTTAGTAAAGTACTTCCAAAGAAGGATCAACCTTTTTTAATATTGTGGCAGGATAATTTTGATGGTGATGTCTCGATTAAGTTGTACGATGGGAACAAACTTATCCAAAACATTTCTTCCCGTACTGCTAGCGATGGAGTTTTTGAGTGGACACCACGTATTTC
>CAXUOL010000433.1:0-6069 GCA_964252435.1 uncultured Nostoc sp. | reverse complement strand
TTACTTGAATATATCTAATTTAGCATTTATGCAACTTAGATGTGGAACAGCTTAGCAGTATAACCGTAACCTGGAGAAATGCTACGTAGTCGTTATTGGCTATTTGCTTGCTTGCGATCGCAGTTTTTGCTTATCCTTGTAGAGAGGCAGAAGGGAGAAGAGTTTAAAGTCCTTCACTAAAATCTTTGATCTTGTATAGAAGTCTTATCTAAATTCCAACCTCCTACCTCCTCCTGCCCTCTTCAATCTTCGTCAAGGGCTGGGAAAGCTTCTTCAAGCTGCCACAACCGATCTTTATTTTCAACGAACCAAATACGAGTTTCTGGAGTTAATTTACTCCAAATGTCTTCAATAGGAATGTGAGGAGATGCATACTGGTACTGCTGACCAAGTGATTTGAGATTGTCCGCTACATCACGGGGAATTCCAAATTGTTCCCAGTCAACTGTAATATTTCTTCCCGAAACTCCGGCTGTGGGGTCGAAAACCAATTGTGCCGATCTGACTAAATCAGCAAAGTGTTTCGGTTTGAGTTTGGTGATCTCCTGAATTTGGAGTGATTCGTTATGCTCTTGAGACATGATCGCCGCAGTGGTAAAGATTATTGGTCTATTGAACTTACTGCCAGAGATTTTTATCCCAATATTTTTACTTTAGCGCAGAGCCACTAACTCAAGCGTGACTTAACAAGACTTGAGGTTTGAGCAAATCGTTTCAGGTGAGCAAACTTACTACATATCTATCGGTACAATGTCTAAGCTAGTAATGAAAAGTGGCTCTTCAGTTACTTTTATGGAGCCGAATAATAAATAAAATCTAATCAGAGTCTGTGTTCCTTGATGTGACTGGATTTTAAATTTTTGAGCCTTTCTACAAAACTGCTATTTTAATGCCTTACCATAAAACCAACGCAAGAGCCTGAAAAGTTTGTAGTAAGCACTTTAGTGCTTAGAAAATAAGGACTAAAGTGCTTACTACAAACTGCTCCCATTACCTATTTTAGTGACGAGTGTAGGAATGCTGAAAGTGAGTTTTGAGTGTATGAGCCATAACAGACATAATAATTGCTGCTATGGAAACCGAGATTGCTGCGATTTTGATTCTAGAATCATCTGCAAGTATTGCTACAGCAGCTAGAGCGATCGCTACCCCGATACAACCTTGTTTGACCCTATTTGTAACTTGATAAGCTCGATTGCAAGAACTACAAATAAGTGTGTGTCGCGAAAATCTGTCTAGCAAAATCGGCTTTGAATTCAACTCGTCATTCTCAAGATTTTTCCACGTGGAATAGCCGTGATAAAAAGGCAAAGACGATCCAAATTTATCTAGCCACTTGCGGAACTCAATCACTAATGTGTCAGATGTTTTCAGCGGCAAATATAATTCTTTGAGACTTCTTCCCAAGCGCTCAATTTCTGCCTGTTGTCCGGCAATCAGAGGTAAATCCTGCTCCAATATTTTGTTCGTATTTAAGTGATCGAGCCAGCGCGGCCTCAGCTTGACTCCCCAAGTCATGAAATTACGATAACCTCTAGCTATAAGACGGCATCGCCCTTTACCTAAAGGAATTGAATACAAAGCTAGTCCAAATGTCCAATCTTTTTGTTCAATATAAGCAGTGTTTAGTACAAGACTTGGAGCAACAAAATCAATATACTTCCAGGCTTCATTTGATTTGTTAGCTCCCCGCCACCTGCCTTTAACCCCCTGAATAGAATTCTCTAGCACTTCCATTTCTAGCGGTTGGGCATTTTTTCGATTACCACCACCTCTAGTGCCATTATGGCTAATAGCAACATGAGCAGGATCGATAACGTTTTCTACTAAATATGTTTGGTCATAAGGCAGATCCAATATAAAGTCTGCACACACAAATCCTGACTTATCTAAATCTGGCAAAATTGGAATAATTTCATCAACAGCAGTTTCTTTTTCGCCAGCCCACACCCAAATCATACCTTGGCGTTCCACAACTTTAAAGGATGGCACACAAGCATTGACTGGAATTTTTGCATCTGTTGCTAATTGGGGAATGTGCAGACATTGGCCATCACTGCCAAACTGCCAACCGTGATATAAGCACTCAATTTTACCGTCAATAATTTGTCCTTCAGAAAGTTTGGCTGTACGGTGAGGACAACGATCTGCTAAACAGATAAATTGTCCATCTTTGTTTTTGAATAAAACCAAAGGTTCATCGTACAAGGAAAAGCCATGAGGGCGGTTGGCAGGCAAGTCTTTGACGAAAGTGACGGGATACCAGCATTGCCTCCAGTTAAATTCTTGCTTTTCCTCAAGTTTCTCAAAAGTAGAAGTTGGTGGTGTCGCCTGTAGTGTTTCTGTTTCTAATGACATATTTATCTCCAGGTTTCTATTATTTTATACTTTTGGATTATAAAATTTTTAGTCCCAGAGATAGAACATTTAAAATAGGACTTACGCAAAAAAGCTCTCTAACTCTTATTCCTCTGTGTTCTCTGCGTTCTCTGTGGTTTGATTTTGCGTGACCTGTGCGTAAGTCCTAAAAATCACCATGAGAAAGCATTCAAGCATTTTGAGTCAGTCAAAGGTCGTTTTACTTGCGGAAAACACCAAAATGAGAAAGCAAACTGGGGTTTGAGTCAGTCAAAGGTCATTTTGCTTGCGGAAAACACCAAAATGAGAAAGCAAACTGGGGTTTGAATAAGTCAAAGGTCATTTTGCTTGCGGAAAACACTAAAATGAGAAAGCAAAAACAGCTTTTGAATAAGTCAAAGGTCATTTTGAGAAAGCATTTAAGTATTTTGAGCAAGTAAACAGGTATTTTTATAAAGAAATGAGGCTTTTTGATAAAGTAATCAGCAAATATACTTGACAATTAAAAATCGCGTCTGCACAAATGAAGTCGGCGGTCGAATAACTTAATAACTTTTCTATAACTTTCTGTTTCTAGAGAAATTACCTCAGCTACTAATCTTCGATTAGAACTGTAACAGCAGCGATCGCAATCAACATTTCGTCATTTTTATCGTTGAGTTCGGGAATCGCCCGCCCTTGAACTATCATCCCTCCAGATTCTACCATGAGAGTTTTGCGCCCAAATGGGAGTACAGCCAGTACCTCTTCTTCTCTAACTTGTTCTGGATATGGAACTGCTACTTGAACCTCTATAATCATTTGATTGGGATGACTTAAACCTGCAACTTCCCAAACACCAGGTAAGGCATTGTGAGCGATCGCATTACGTACTGCCCTAGATGCTGCTACTGTCGGTTCTTGTCCATGCTGATCTATTCCCATCCCCATCTCGATAATCAACCGTTTACGCGCCATTATACCTCCGGTAAATTCTGCTCCTTTCACCAGCAAAGGCAGCTATGCTGAAGGCAGAAGGCTCAGTTGCAACACTAGCCACAGATGCTCATTGCATCCCCCTGCCCCTACCTCACAGCATACGCTGCAAGTGACTTAGACGCTCTGAGTAACTTTTCATCACCTGTAGGGCAAACATGGGTGTTTCCTGAACGGCAAAGAGAAACCTTTTCTCATCAACAGAAGCAAGTTTGCTGTCCACCTTGGCGATAGCTGTGTAAGTTCTATTTTTTACTCCTACAAGTACCCCAATACCAAAAATTTCGCCTGTTTCAATGGTTTCTACAACCTTGCCATTGACTAATATATCTACCTCTCCTTCGATAATTCCATACATTTCATCACCAGACTGTCCTTCTTCAAAGATGACTTGGCCTGCTGAAAATGCTTGAGGGTCGGGTTGTTTTTGAAATATATTGACTGTGACTACAGGACTTAACATTAGAGCAACCTCAAAATTCTTGGTTTTTAAACGAAACTTTTTGATAGTTTTAGGCG
This sequence comes from uncultured Nostoc sp., assembly GCA_964252435.1. Taxonomy (GTDB): domain Bacteria; phylum Cyanobacteriota; class Cyanobacteriia; order Cyanobacteriales; family Nostocaceae; genus Nostoc. Next base: position 2,217 of record CAXUOL010000433.1, on the reverse strand, counting down.
AACCCAGAAAAGTGTTCTAGCGAGTTGCAACAACTTGAAAGGGTCGCATCATATCGAAGTCTTCATGTTCCAGGATGTGACAGTGCCACATGTAATACCCTAGTTTGTCAAAGGTGGTAATAATGCGAACAACTTCACCTGGGTTAACAACTACGGTGTCTTTCCAACCTTTCTGTGAGAGTGGTGGAGTCTGAGGATTGCCGATTAGACTAACATTTTTTAGAAATAGCTTAGTCTTACCAAGGTTTGTGGTAACTGGGATTACACTGCCAGCAAATTTCTGTCGATTTAGAATCAGGAAGGGAACCAAGTGCAAGTGAATTGGGTGTGGCACCTGTGTCGTGTTGTAGAATTCCCAAACTTCAGTTGTACCGAGTCTTGGTTTCTCGGTAATTGGATCGTCAAAACGCAATGAGCCGTCTGCCAATGTACCTTGCTCTAGCAACTCCCGACCGTATTGATCCTTATTCTCAAAAAGAACCAGTTTCCGAGTCAGTCCAGTTTTAGCAGGAGTTGTAATCTTGTCAGGTCGCAACTGTGTTGTCAGTCCACCAGTTTCATTGGTATCGACTGTAGCATTTGGAACTTTTGAAAGTGGTTGATTGACCGCAATTTTCATTATCTGACGTGTAAGCTCGGAATCAGCTTCATCATCGAAGTTCCTGATGATGAACTCTTTTCCTGAATCGCCAGTGAAGTCAACAATCACATCAGCGCGTTCACCTGGAGCAAGAACTAAATTTTTAAGCGCGACTGGTTTTTCTAATAAGCCTTGCTCGATGCCGATTTCGTAAAACTTTTCCTTTGAGTCGTTGAAATACAGGCTGTAGGAGCGCGAATTTGAACCGTTTACCAAGCGTAAACGGTACTTTCTCGGTTCGACCGCCAGCTTTGGCCAGGTCATGCCATTTACTAGGATGAAATTACCCAGGAAATTTGACCTTACACTTGGATATGGGGCAGGTGGCTTATTTGAACCAGGTGGGTAGTAAAGCTGACCGTTCGCAGCGAAATTCCGATCCTGGATGATGATTTCTTTCTCGTAATTACTACTGGGCAAAATGTTGCGATTGATCAGATTAATCTCGTTGTTATCCCTCAGCAGGTAGAAGCCTGCAAGACCAGCGTATAGACTTAAACGATTATTACCCATAATGTGGTCGTGATACCAGAGTGTCGCTGCCTGCGTATCATTTGCATAGGTATAGTTCTTTTTAAGCCAACTGGTTCCGGTTTGTAAAAAATCTTGTGTAAACCAAGCTTTGGAATATCCGTCGCTAGTCCACTCAGTATGACCGCCATGCAGATGCGTCACTGTAGGTACAAGCCCTTTTTGGAAAGCTTTTTGAATCGATTGTGAAATAATGCTCTTGTCTACTGGCAAAATATGTCCAGATTTTGGTAGTTTGTTGTTCCACAGCACTTCAATCGGTACGTTTTTTTGCGCCACGAATGTGGAACCTGGGTAAGTAACACTCTTTTGCCCTTGCAAGCCATACCCCCAAACTGTTGTATTTAAGCGTGCATCATCCTTTGTACCATATATACCATCTGCACCAGGACTGCTATATAGTCCAAGCCATTGCTTGGTTTCTCCTATCGTGATATCGAAGCGACCACCCTTTGTACCATCTATCCTTTTTAGAGACGGCAATGAATTGATGAACTTTGGTTGGGTTCTCGGATCTAGCAACGAATCAGCAGCCACAGTTATATTCAATCTCGAAAAGATTATTCCAGCCACTACTGTCACAATAAATAGAAAGGTGAGATACGGTTTGAAGTTTCGTCTCCACTTACTTAGCAGCAACTTGCTAGTCATAATCAATGTACTCCTTCAAAAATTCTTATTGATAGTAAGCTATTGGAAATCCAATTAAAAAATGCTGCTTATCCCTAGTACAAGGCGGCGTAAATAGAGCAACCATTGAAAATCCCTAAAAGGCTTATTCCATAGTGCTTTTGACTTTTGACTTTTGACTTTTGACTTCCGCCTTGCGGTACTAGCTTTTTGCTAGAAATAATTTTTTGTGTATTTAAAGAAAATTACGTAAGCTGCACCTGAATTATTATACAGGTTTTATCTACGACGAAAAAAATAATTTATTTCTTGCCATACTTGACTTTTTCTTAGAGGTTGTTTGAAAAGTGGTTAGCTGTGATTTTAGGTACTTGCTGATCCCCCTAGCCCCCCCCATTGGGGGGGGGGGGGGGGGG
>CAXUOL010000432.1:0-6089 GCA_964252435.1 uncultured Nostoc sp. | reverse complement strand
CAGTTCCTTTATTAGTTAATGCAATACCTTCTGTATCAGTTTCACCAGGGCGAAACATTTGACCATTTTCATTTAATAATGTGGTAACGCTGACTGGAATAATTCTATTTTTTTCTAGTAACCCTCTGCTCAAGTCGATTTTCAAGGTGTAGAAACGAGCAGCAGCTTTTTGACCGCGATCGTCGGAAATAGCGTAATAAAGGTTATTTTTGGCATTATATGTAATTCCAGATAAACCTCCAACTTCAGTTTTTTGAAAGATTAAACCTTTCGGTAAGGTAGCTTCCCCGATAAATTCTATACTATTGATTTCAACACCATTTGACGGAAAGTTGGTGAATGCAAGGCTAATAATTATAATTGGAATCAAAAAGTAAATAATTTGTGGAAATACAAAGATTTTTTTAATTATCTGCATAGTTTTTTATTAAATCGATATTTTTAGATACGAACACTTATACGTCCCTAAAAATAATATCAATTAAATAAGTAATTTAACAGATACAAGCCTGGAAATCATGATAAATGATGTTTTTTTAACTTTATGGTGAGTTTGAGCAGATGTCTCCTTTACTTAGACTTTCCAAGACCTATTTTTAGTTGAAAAACCTTTAAAAAATAATAAATTACTTAAGCTAATTGTAAATCATATTCATCTTGGAAAAAGTTGACAAGCCAATCTTTGACTTGATGAGTGGCGCGGCAGTCATCTTCGTTATAGCGTTGGATAATTTCTAGTAAGGTGCGATCGCCTGTTTCTAACCATCGATCGTACCAGTAAATACACTTGGCACCACTGGCTTCTTTATCGCGCCACTCAAATCCTATCCAACGAGCGATCGCTTTCAAGGCATAGCTTTCTACGGGCAATGCTACACTTTGGATTAATTGCTCATACACATCCACAAATCGATTCAGTACAGGACGCACTAAGGAGTGTGGAGTGCCGTAAAGTTTTGCCAACCGTTTAACTGTATCAAACTCGTAAACACAAAAATGATAAATTGGTGCTTCGGGATATTGCCAAACCAAATCCAAAAATTGTTGCCAAACTAATTCTTCGTCTTCTGGTTTGTCTGCTAAAAAAGAATAAAATTGTTTTGTATTAGCTTGTCTATTAACGACCAAAACCCCTAAAAGATAATCTAAATCTAAGTCTGGCTGGGCTTCAATGTCAAAATAAAGCTCTATGGGCGCTGTGAATGTAATATCTTTTGTTGGTAGCGGGTAGGGTAAAATTAGAGGTCGTTTTTCTAGTGCAGATTGAGCTTGCACTACCAATTTGGGCGCTACTTGGCTGTCAAAACCAAGTAGGTTTTCTAAACTGCTGGGACTGGTGTTAGCAAGAGATTCCAGTGTGGTAATGTTTAAGGCTTGAAGTTGAGTGTAGCGCAGGGGTGTTACACCTGGTAGCAGTGAGAGATGTTTTTCGGATTGGGCGATCGCATAACATTTACTATACCAATGGCAAAAATTGCACTTTTGGCGAGAAATAAACACCTCTGGCGGATTTGGTAACTCTAAAACTAGAATAAACTCCTCCAAAATCTGCTGCATTCGTGGTGTCCATTTGCACAAATCCACTGCATAATTTGTATTTTTGGTTCGCAAGATCAGCAAAGCTGTTTCAGGTGCAACTCCCTGGACTGTTGTCAACACTTGGGCATGAAATGCAGCCACAACCTGATATTCTTGCTTCGGGCGCTTACCCAGTTCAATACTAGCCGGAACGTAGATCCAATCTCCAAAATGGGATTGTCCCGGTTGTTTGACGAGTAAATCTGGACGACTTAGGAGGGTGTCTGCTTCAGAATAATTTGCTAACAGTACTCCTTTGTAGATGTACTCAACCCCACGCTGCATCAATTCTAAAGTTGCTTTCTCTCCCTTTTCCCAGTTTCCATAAGGATAATCTGGTTGATGATAAGTCATTTGTGCTATGGCACTCAACTGATGAGCGATTTTGTCCTGTTGCAATTTCCGTAGCAACTCATTAGGAGCATCGCGCTGACTTTTGTCACCGTGGATATCTAGAAAAGGTCGGCGTTTACAACGTTGGTATTGCAGTAAGAGTTCAGCATTAATTAGCATCCTTTTAAGTTAACAAGAATTAGCACAATCTGGGAGTAACTCTGACAATTAATAATGGAGTGGGAGAATTAGGGAGATGAGAAACTAATGACTAATCTAAAATCTAAAATTGATATGACCAGTACTTCTGTTGCACAAACTAGGTTGCATAGCCATCGAGAGCAATTTCCCGCTTTGGGGAATAAGGCTTATTTTAACTATGGGGGACAAGGACCGATGCCCCAAACGGCAATGGATGCGATCGCCCAAACTCAAGCTTATGTTCAGCAAATAGGCCCCTTTGGTAATGAGGCGTATCGCTGGATAGCACCTCAAACTCAAGCTGCACGAGAAGCGATCGCTTCGGAGTTAAATACACCAAGCCAAACAATTACCCTCACGCAGAATGTCACTGTTGGCTGTAATATCGCCATCTGGGGTATTGAGTGGCGTGCTGGCGACCATCTACTGCTCTCAGACTGCGAACACCCAGGCGTGATTGCCACAGCTAGGGAAATCTCGCGGAGATTCGCTGTGGAAGTTACCACTTGTCCCCTAAAAGCGACTTTAAATGAGGGCGACCCAGTAACCATCATTGCCCAGCACTTGCGTCCCAATACCCGCCTAGTAATATTGAGTCATGTTTTCTGGAATACTGGTCAAGTTTTACCTCTGGACAAAATTGCCGAAGTATGCAGGAATAATCATTCTGCACTATTAATAGATGCTGCCCAATCTGCTGGTTTATTGCCTTTAAACTTAACTGAATTGGGAGTAGATTTTTATGCTTTTACTGGTCACAAATGGTTATGTGGGCCTGCGGGTGCTGGTGGTTTGTATGTCCGACCAGAAGCAAGAGAAAGCCTAAAACCGACATTTATTGGTTTGAATGGCATTGTTGTAGATAGTCAATCTCAGCCTGTGGATTGGCTTCCAGATGGGCGACGATACGAAGTGTCTACATTAGCTTATCCGTTGTATCTTGGGTTAAAGGAAGCGATCGCAGTTCATCATCAATGGGGAACGTCACAGGAACGTTACGAGCAAATTTGCCATCACAGTGAGTACCTCTGGCGACAATTGACGGTGTTACCCAATATTAAATGCTTGCGAACTTCCCCACCCGAAAGCGGTATAGTCTCCTTCCAACTTGAAAATAATCAACCTCAAGCTCATTTGAAGTTGGTGCAATTTTTAGACTCACAAAGGATATTAACTCGGACAATTGCCGATCCTAGCTGTATACGCGCTAGTGTTCATTACTTTACTTTAGAATCAGAAATCGACCTATTGGTTGAAACGATTCAAAACTTTTGCAAAATTAATTAAAAGTTATGAGTTGTAAGTTAGCGTGTAGAAATTCTGATTTTAACTCCTAACAGACGCGATTAATCGCGTCTCTATTCCTAACTCTTGTACAGACGCGATTAATCGCGTCTCTCCTAACTCTTGTACAGACGCGATTAATCGCGTCTCTCCTAACTCCTAACTTAAAAATGGAACGCCCAATCTTATATTTAGCAATAACTAACCACGGCTTTGGTCACGCTACCCGCACGGCTTCTGTAGCTGCAACAATTCAAAAGTTATGTCCAGAAGTTCTGCTAATTGTGGTGAGTACTGCCCCACGCTGGTTGCTAGAGTGTTATATAGAAGGTGATTTTATTTATCGTCCCCGTGCATTTGATTTGGGTGTGGTGCAAACAGATAGTTTGACAATGGATAAAGGAGCGACTTTAGAAAAGTTGCTGGATATTAAGAAGCATCAAAATTCGCTGATTGCCTCAGAAGTAAATTTTATCCGCCAAAATCGCGTTAATCTTATTTTGGCAGATATTCCCTTCCTGGCTCCTGGGTTTGCCACAGCTGCAAATATTCCCTGCTGGATGATGAGTAACTTTGGCTGGGACTTTATTTACCGAGATTGGGGAGGCGAGTTTACCGCAGTTGCAGATTGGATTAGTGATTGGTATTCAAAGTGCGATCGCCTGTTTCGTCTTCCCTTCCACGAACCAATGCCAGCTTTTAACAATATCACAGATGTCGGCTTAACAGGCGGTTCCCCCCGTCACTCTCCTGATGATTTACGTTCTCTTTGGGAAATAACTGCACCAGTCGAAAAAACTATTTTGTTGACCTTTGGTGGCTTGGGTTTACAGCAAATTCCTTATGATAACCTACAGCGATTTCCAGATTGGCAATTTATCGTATTCGATCAATCTGCCCCTGATTTACCTAATTTAGTGAAAATTAATGACCACAAATACCGCCCTGTAGATTTTATGCCTATTTGTGGGCGAGTCATATCTAAACCTGGTTATAGTACTTTTTCTGAAGCCACAATACTAGAAGTACCAATTGTCACCATACCGCGTGAAGACTTTGCCGAAGCAACTTTTATAGTCAAAGGCATAACTGATTATAATCAGCATCAAATTATCACCCCATCTGAGTTTTTTCAAGGTACTTGGAATTTTCTCCATGAGTTACCCCAACTACCAAGGCAATCTCAACCAATTGCTAAGGATGGTAATGAAGCGATCGCTCAAGCTGTTATCAACTATTGCCATACTAAAGATAGTAGATAATATTTATCAAAATAGATGAGATTGATAAATTACTAATATATATTAACTATTTTGACTGCTGAAATTGCCTTCATCACCTTATTATAGATTTAACTGTTAATTTGCTTTTCATACCTCATTTTGAGCAGGATGAAGAGGGGGCGATCGCTTACTGTTTATCACTCACAAGGAGGACTACCGTTATGGACAAATGGAATCCAGAGGATTATCGCGAAAATTCTTCCGGCCAACAAAAATGGGCACAAGAGGCAATAGTGAAACTTAACTTAAAAGGAAATGAAAGTATTTTGGACATTGGTTGTGGAGATGGAAAAGTCACTGCTGATATTGCCAGTTATATACCTAATGGTTCAGTTATAGGTATTGACAATTCTTCAGAAATGATTGATTTTGCTCAAAAAACATTTTATCCAAGTCATTTTCCTAACCTTACTTTCCAACTTGCAGACGCAAAAAATTTGAATTTTAACAAAAAATTTGATGTTATTGTTTCGTTTTTTTGTCTTCATTGGATTATCGATCACATTCCGGTTCTTACAGGTATTGAAAGGAGTCTCAAACCAAATGGTAGAGTATTACTGCAATTTACGGGAAAAACAAATAACTCTCATATAGATACTGTTATGAGTAAAGTTATGTCGAGTGCAAGCTGGAGCAAGTATTTTGATAAATTTACTTGGCCTTGGGGTTGTTATGAACCAAATGAATATAAGAATTGGTTAGAAAGTGTTGGTTTAAAAGTCAATCGTGTTGAATTACTTTCAACAACAAAAAGAATTTTTGAAGGAAAGGAAAGATTGAATGGATTTATCCGAACAATATTGTTTCCCTTTACCGCCAGAATACCAAAAGCTTTACAGCAAAACTTTGTTGAAGAGATAGGCAAAACATACTTGGAAACTTATCCTTCAGATCACATGGGTTTTATATATGTTCCACCAGTAGTGAGATTAGAAGTAGACGCAACTAAAATTGTCAATTAACAGATTATTTATTGTTAGTAAATATTCTCAATGGGCAGGATATTTTGATCAGATGCCAATTTTAATAATAGTTGAGTAGTGTGGCGATCGCAAGAACAATTTGTTTAATATGTTTATAATACCTTAATTTCAGTATTCCACATGACTCACTACCAAAAGTTACTCAGAATTTCTACTACTGGCAAATCTTTTCAAAACATCACCGCAAAAATTGAAGCTATAGTTGCCGAATCGGCAGTAGAAACTGGCCTTTGTACTTTATTTTTGCGCCACACTTCAGCTAGTTTAGTAATCCAAGAAAATGCTGATCCTGATGTACTTGTAGATTTAGCTAACTTTATGGCAAAACTTGTGCCAGAATCAGGCAAATACATTCATGATGCCGAAGGTTCTGATGATATGCCGGCACACATTCGTACCGCACTCACCCACACTTCTGAACATATCC
>CAXUOL010000431.1:0-6092 GCA_964252435.1 uncultured Nostoc sp. | reverse complement strand
CCCCACTCCCTACTCCCCAATCCTTGAGAGAAATCCCCCCAAAGTCTTCCATCACCAGCGCATAGCCATTTTGGTATGGTTCTAGGCTATAGGTTTGGACGATCAGCGGTGAGTTAAGATTTTTGGCAATGGTGTACTGATTGCGAAACGACAAGAGTTCGTTGAAAGTGGGATAAGGATTTTTCAGCAGTTTAATCACTACAGGTAATGAGTCAATCTCTCGATACCCTCGATAAACTAGGGTTCTGGAACCATTGTAGAGTTCTTCATTGATGCGATATCCAGGAATACTGACTAGAGTGCTAACCATACTGCTAAATCCTAAAGATTTCTAGATTTAGTATTCCCAGATATCTAAAGTTGTTTAACAAAAAGAGCTAAAACTTATGGATCTTCAGTACTTGTTATGCTAAATTCCTTTGATAAAACCCTGAAACCTTTAATGTTCAATATAATTAACATTATTTACTAACATTTTATGGTTTGAGCAATGATTTTGGCTTTTAACCTTATTTTTAAGCCAAATTTTGATGTTTAACTAATAATTTGGCATAACAGGTACTGAAGAACCAAACTTATATTGAGATTTCAATTATAAATTCTGTACCTTCACCCAAAACAGAGTTAAAACTCAATTTTCCGCCGTGGGTTTCTTCAACGATTTGCCGAGCGATCGCCAACCCTAATCCCGTTCCTTTACCAACAGCTTTCGTCGTAAATAAATGGTCAAAAATATTTTGTTTGACTGATTCATTTATCCCCTTGCCATTATCAGCAATAGCAATTTTAACTAGATTATTTTCTCTGGAAGTTGTAATTGTAATGCAGTTGTGATTGGCTTGAATTTCCTCAAAATAGCATCCATCGTTCGATTCTTCCAAAGCATCAATGGCATTCGCCAGAATATTCATAAATACCTGATTTAATTGACCAGGAAAACATTCAATTTGAGGGAAATTACCGTAATTGGTGACAACTTCAATTGCTGGACGTTGTTCGTTTGCTTTGAGACGATGTTTCAAAATTAAAATCGTGCTATCAATGCCTTCATGGATGTTAAATGGCACTTTATAATCTTTGTCAGCACGGGAGAAAGTGCGGAGACTAGTACTGATATTTTTTAACCTGTCGCACGCCATAGTCATGGAATCAATCATCTTGGGCAAGTCTGATAAGCTATAGTCTAAGTCAATTTCTTCGGCGTGGTCTTTGATTTCCTCGCCTGGATTTGGTAAAGTTTCTTGATAGAGCTTCAGGTGTTCGCTAATATCTGCGACGGTAGGTTGAGCAAGTTTTAGAGTAGCAGCAATAAAACCGAGAGGATTATTCATTTCATGAGCGACACCAGCAACTAAATTACCCAATGCTGACATTTTCTCGCTTTGGACAATTTGTAATTGTGCCTGTTGTAAATCAAGTAATGCTTGCCCGGCTTTTTGATAAAGTCTGGCATTTTCTAGAGAGATTGCTGCTTGGGAAGAAAGTAAGTTAATTACTTGCAATCGTTCCTGAGTAAATACTCCAGAAGTAATTTGATTTTCCAGATATAAAATTCCCACTAAATGCCCTTGATTAATAATTGGTGTACACAATACACTCTGGGGTTGTATTCGGTGCATATATTCCCCAATTACCCCCCTGATTTCGGTTTGGCAATTATCTATGACAACGGTTTCTTGGGTATTCTTGACATAGTTAATAATTTTTCTGGGGATATCTTGACAAGTATCTAGTAATTGTGGGTCAAGGATGGTTTGTATTTGAGCGTTCGTATTATTAATAAAGGTAATTGCTTTAACTTCCCAAATGTCATTTTCGGGAAGAATTAATGCAGATTTTTTGGCACCGGAATTTTCGAGGATAATTTGGGTGAGACTGGCGATCAGTTCATCTAATTCGATGCTGCTAGAAATAGTTTGAGCAGCTTTTAGTACGCTTGTAAAATCTAGGGCATCGGAGATACTCGTGCTACCTGTGGTCGAAGTGCGAGTAGATAAGGAAGTTCCACGAAAGGCGAGGGTTTCTCTTGGGTTGAAGTTGATGAGTTGCTGTTGCAGGATTGGTTGGAGTAGTTGAGGATAGGTTTTTTCTAGGTGATTCACCTTGGCTTTGGCTCCCCAACGAGCATAGCCGTAGTAGGCTTCAATCATGTAGACTTGGGCGATGCGTTCTTTGCCCCAATCAAGATAGAACTTAGCAGCGAGTTCATTGGCGAGGGCTGCTTCCTGGATGTATTCGTTGGCGTTGGCAAAAGAAATTGCTTTGTCGTAAAACTCAATGGCTTCAGCTTTTTTTCCTAACACGCGACATTTTTCAGCTTCTACCAAATCAACCTTATGCTGGTGATTCATGGGAGCATAGTGCGCCCAGTGCTGTTGCAGGTGCGTTTGGTTTTGTTCTACCCGCCCGAGTGCCTCTGATGAACTCAAAGCGGCTAGAGCAATTAAAGAATCATAGAAATAAAATGCAGGTTCACCAACGGTGCTAGTACCAGCCATGAAATAACGGCTAGCCTCAACCGCATGGTTTTGCGCTGATTCAATTTCCCCAAACAGGTAGCAAAGCATCAATTTGTATAAATGGAAGATGTATAACCCATACGAGTCATGGGCAGACAGCAGTAAGGGCAAAGCTTCTGCTTCTTGAAGGGCTTCTCCAGACAATTGACTGGGATGCTCCGCAATACTTTGTAGATTAAGAATCGGTTGCCAATAAATGCGACAGTAATTAGCTGTTGTCAATTGGTTTAATTTCACCAACTCATTGCAGTAAGCGCGAGTTTCCTGCTCCAAAGTTGTCAGGGGCGAACCGCACCAAAAAGAATTGAAACAAAAGAAATGGGCTGTATATCCGACGAATTCCAAGTTTCCAACTTCTAGCGCCGCCGCATACCCCTCCTGCGCGATCGGTAATGTTTCTTTAATGTGGGACTTGCGATGTAAGAGAAATAACCCTGCTACATGTAACGCCTCTGGTTTGACAGCTTTAGCATCTAGCTTAGAGACAACCCCAACTGCCAACTGAGCAAACTTTACTCCTGTATCCACATCTTGCGAAAAACCACAAGCAATACTGCCATAGCAGGTATAACCGAGGACTGAAGCTGGGATGTTTCCATATTGAATCGATAGCTTGACTGACAAGCAAATCAGTAATGGAGACAAGGGAGAACCAGAGACGTGAGCAGCTGGAATAATGCTACTAACAATCTGCACAATGGCAATTTTTTCTCTGTCCACCATTAGTGGCAGATGAACCAAATCTTTAATATCTCTGTCTTTGATTAATTGTTCAATCTCTGCAATTGCTTGTTGAATATCGTTTTGTGTGACTGTTTCAGGAAAAGTGACACCTAACTGTTGCAAGAGTTGTTGAGCAATGGCAATGGCTTCAGTCAGCTTATTCTGAGAAGTACTTGACTGAATTCTAATTCGGTAGACATTGATCTGTTCTAGTAGTGATTCTGTCTGTTCGATGATTATTTCAATCAACTGTTCCATTGCCGTCAAGTCACCGCAGAGCGTTGCCAATTCTGTTGCTAACTCATGAAACGCTAGGCTCATTTTATATTGGCGCTGCCAAGCATTTTCTCCCAGTAAGGATAATCCAGTACTGGCATACTCACGACCCGCTTGATAGGCAGTGGCGGCTTTAGCTTTGCGACAGGCAACCAAATTGAGTTGAGCTAGTTCGTCGCGTTCGGTTTGTTGAGTAATTAAAGCCGTACCGTGATTTAATTGATTGACGATTTCAAAAATGCGCTCAACTCTTGCTTCTGTTGGAATCTGTTGCAGCAGCAGTTGTCCGATTTGGTAGTGAGTCGTCTGTTTTTGCTCGTCGGGAATTAAAGAATAGGCGGCTTGTTGGACGCGATCGTGTAAAAATTTGTATATAACAGTCTGTTGATTTTCTGGGGTTACTGCTGAAGTTTCTGGCTCTACATAAAATTTATAAATATCATCGGTAGGCAAAATCAATCCTTCTTGCAATGCTTTCCATAAACAGGCTGCTGTTTCAATTTCCGATTGTGACGAAACAATTGCCAAAGTTGCTAAATCAAAAGAATTGCCAATACAAGCAGCTAACTGTAATATCTGTTGAGTTGCTGGCGGTAATCTTCGCAATTGAAATGCCATAAAAGCCACAACATCATCTGTAAGCGCTTGAGTCGTTACTTGTGTAATATCACATTCCCACCCCCCCGTAGCCCCTTGCCAAGGGGGGGTTGTGGGGGTAAATTTAATCAATCCATCTTGATGCAATGCTTTGAGAAACTGTGTGGCAAAAAATGGATTCCCTTGGGTTTTTTGATAGATTAATTGCGAAAGATTCCATGCTAGATTTGCTGGACATTTGAGAGTGTCAGCAACTAACTGATTTACTTGATTTTGGCTGAGTGGTGTTAAAGTAATCGTATTAATTATTGCCTGTGACTTGGCAATTTCACCCAAACTCAACATCAATGGATGTCCTGGGCTAACTTCGTTATCGCGGTATGCACCAATGATGAAAAGATGACCTGTATCAGCCATCAATAGCTGCATTAACTTTAATGATGCCGAATCTGCCCATTGCAAATCATCTAAAAACATCACTAAGGGATGTTCTGCACTAGTAAAGACTTGGGTAAATTTTTGGAATAACAAATTAAAGCGATTTTGGGCTGCTGTTCCTGATAATTCTATGGCGGGTGGTTGAGTACCAATAATGCGTTCTAATTCGGGAATGACTTCAATAATTACTTGACCATTTTCGCCAACAACTGATAATATTTTCTTTTTCCATTCCTCTAGCTGTGCATCACTTTCGGTTAACAATTGCCCCATTAAATCGCGGAATGCTTGCACAAACGCACTGAAGGGAATATTACGATTAAATTGGTCATATTTGCCTTTAATAAAATAGCCGCGTTGGCGCACAATTGGTTTATGTACTTCGTTAACAACTGCTGTTTTACCAATACCGGAAAACCCAGCTACCAGCATCATTTCAGTTGCCCCTTGGCTGACTCGCTCAAATGCTTGTAATAGGGTTTGAACCTCCATGTCTCGTCCGTAGAGTTTTTCGGGAATAATGAAGCGATCGCACACATCCCTTTGGGCAATTTCAAAGTATCCAATTTCTCCAGTTTCTTTTAGCTGATGTAAACATTTTTCTAAATCATGTTTTAATCCCAACGCACTTTGATATCTATCTTCAGCGTTTTTTGCCATCAATTTCATGACGATATCACACAGAACTTGGGGAATTTCTGATGAGACGCGATTCATCGCGTCTCTACAACTGATAATTGAGGGTGGTAATTTTGCAATATGATAATGTACTAATTCCATTGGGTCATTTGACTCAAATGGTAGTTTTTGGGTGAGCAATTCGTAAAAAGTTACACCAACTGAATAGAAATCCGTGCGGTAGTCAATCCCGCGATTCATTCTGCCGGTTTGTTCTGGGGATATATAAGCTAGTGTTCCTTCTAAGACATTGGGATTGATTAGTGTTTGCATTTCTCGTGGTAGTAAAGATGCAATACTAAAGTCAATTAATTTAACTTGTTTGGTTTGAGGATTAATTAAAATATTGGCGGGTTTGATGTCTTTGTGAATAATCCGTTCCCGGTACAATATATCTAAGGCATTGCACAGGGCGATCGCTATCTGTAAAAATTCTGCTAAAGACAAGATATCTCCTGTCTTTACTGACCATTCTTTCAAAGAAGTTCCCCCAAAGTCTTCCATCACCAATGCATAGCCATTTTGATGTGATTCCAGGCTATAGGTTTGGACGACCAGAGGTGAGTTAAGATTTTTGGCAATGGTGTACTGATTGCGAAATTGCACCAGTTCACTGAAACTGGGATAAGGATTTTTCAGCAGTTTAATCACTACGGGTATTGAGTCAGTCTCTCTGTAACCTCGATAAACTAGGGTTCTGGAACCATTGTAGAGTTCTTCAGTTATGCGATATCCGGGAATACTGACTAGAGTGCTAAACATACTGCTAAATCTAGAAAATTTCTGGATTTAGTATTCCCAGATATTTGAAGAAGAATTCAGCTATTCTGAATTCAGAAGTCAGAATCAAGACGCTCCAGG
>CAXUOL010000430.1:0-6109 GCA_964252435.1 uncultured Nostoc sp. | reverse complement strand
CTGCTCCCCTGCTTCCCATCCCCACTCGCAGCGTTACCCTGCCAGTATCGGTAAATTTGATTGCATTTCCCAGGAGGTTAAGCAAGACTTGACGTAGTTTACTTTCGTCAACTTGGATGTATTGGGGAAGGTGAGATGTATATTCAAAAACCAATTCCAATCCTTTGGAGGTGGCACGGAAGCGCAACATCTCTTCGAGGTTTTCCAAGAGGCGAATTAAGTCAAAACTGTTGAGATTTAAGGTTATTCTGCCAGCTTCGATTTTAGACATTTCCAAAATGTCGTTGATTAAATTCAGGAGATGTTCGCCAGCACGATTGATGATTGCTAGATTTTGCTGATGTTCAGTTGATAAATCACGATCGTGGCTCATGACTTGGGTAAAACCAAGGATGGCGTTAAGTGGGGTACGCAGTTCGTGACTCATGTTGGCCAGGAATTCGCTTTTGGCACGGTTAGCAGCATCAGCAATGATTACAGCTTCTTGCAATGCTTGTGACTGCCTTTGAGTTTGCGCTAGCAATTGTGCCTGCTGTAAAGCAACACCTAACTGATTGCCAATTTGAACTACGATGTTGATTTCTCCTGATTTCCATTGGCGGGGAGCGGAATTGTGATAACTCGCCAGCAATCCCCAAAACTGACTACCATGCAAAATCGGAACAATAATATATGCTTTGGCCTGAAAGCGCTCTAAGAGGTTGATATAAGCAGGATGAAATTCAGCGTTGTAAATATCTGGGACACAAATGAAACTTGCACCTGGGGTTACTTGCAAATCGGGATATTCCACGTCGTGGTTATTACCGCCATCCAAAATTTTCGCTAGGCAACGCCCATCTTGTAAGACACCCTCAGTGAGATGAGGATCGCTGTTGTGTTCTTCTATGAGAGAAATCCAACCGTTACCCACTGATTCAGAAACAAATTCCCCATTCCAATCGGGATTGAAACGATAGACAACAACCCGATCGCAGTTGAGTACTTGGCGTAATTCTTCGGTTGTAGCCGCAAATATCGTCTCTAAATCCAGTGTTTGGCGCATTCTTTGAATTACTTGAGCGATCGCTCTTTCTCGCTCTGCACTCTCACGCAAGGCTTCTTCTGCCAATTTTCTCTCGGTAATATCTGTAATTGTACCGATGTAGCCTTTAATTTCTCCATTATCTTTAAATTCTGGCAAAGCATGACAAATTACCCAGACGACTGTATTATCATCATCATGCAAGAAACGATGTTCGTACTTATAGGTTGACTTGGCGGCTGTTGCTTGATTCCATGCCAACAATAGCTGCTCGCGGTCGTCTGGATGTACGGCATTTGCCCAACCTGTTCCCAGAGAATCTTCTAAACTACATCCAGTAATTTCACTCCAGCGTTGATTAAAATATAAAACATTGCCATCCACATCAGTATGAAATATACAAGCTGGTGAGGCTTCTGCTAGAAGTTGATATCGTTGTTGACCTGAGTGCAAAGCTAGTTCTGCCAATTTGCGATCGTTAATGTCTGCCCAATAACCAACGCATTCTATAGGGTAGTCAGATTCGTTATAAATTAACCTCATCTTTTCGTAAAACCAGTGATAAGTTCCATCAGCGTGTAACCAACGGTATTCATAGGAAATGTACTCTTGCTCAACAAGGTGGGAAAATTTTTCCGAGATGAGTTTAATATCTTGTGGGTGGACGTGATGGAGCCAGAAACTGGAATTATCGATAAATTCCCGCGCTTCGTAGCCCACCATTTCTTTCACGTTCTCACTGATAAAGGTTGTGCTAAAATCCTCTGATGTTTTGCTGCTATAAATAACTACAGGGCTAGAGGTGAGCAGATATTGGAGGCGTTCGTTTGCTAAACGCAGTTCTTGTTCAACACGTTTGCGTTCGCGTAGCGCTGCTTGCAGTTCGCTAATTTCTACTAAAACTGTGCCGACACTAGAGGGGCGATCGTCTTCACCAACAATCGGAAAATAAGAAGCTAAGAAGTGGCGGATAATATCTGGTTGTTTAATTGATGCGCCGTTTAATTCTTGATTGAGAATGGGTTGACCAGTCAACAAAACCTGTTGATAAATTGGTTCCATTAAAGGGGCGATGTGGGGTAAGATTTCATAGATGGTCTTGCCAATATGATCCTGCTGGGGTAGTCCATTAATCTCCGCTAACAGATGGTTGATTTGCACAAATCGCAGCTGGTTATCTACAATGTTCATACCGACGGGAGCGCTGCTAAAAAAGGCATTGAGACGAGCTTCTCTGAGTGCTAATTCTTGTTCTAAGGTCTTGCGCTCAATCAACCCACCCAACTGAGCAGCAACAGCACTGACTAGCAAGAGCAAACGCCGATCTACTAATACTGAGCTACGTTTAAAAAACACTAAAACAGCTAATACTTGGTTCCCAGCCAATATAGGAACACCAAAACCAGCTTTTAATCCTACCTTTGCGGCTTGTAGCGATCGCAAGAAAACTGGTTGTGTAACTTTAGAAACATCTTCTATCCATTCTGGTTCTTGGTTCTGCCAAACTCTTCCTGGTAATCCCACTCCCAGAGGGAATTTCACAGTTTGGCTTTGGTAGCAAAACTCTTCTAAACTGCTTTCCTCTCCGTACCAACCCAGACTGTGTTCTAAAACAGTCCCATCTTCATTAGGTATCCAGGCTTCACCAAAATCCCAGCCAATGGTGTGACAAATTAAGCGCAAGACCACTGCTAAGGCACTGTTGACATCACTAGCGCGAGTGATAGCTTGGGTTGTCAACAGTAACAAACGGCTTTCATTTTCTGCCTGTTTGCGTTCAGTAATATCTTTTGCAGTTCCCAGTACGTACCATTGTCCATCAATTTCGAGCATTTCTGCACTCAATAGTGTTGTCTTGATTTCTCCTGTTGAAGTGCAGACATCAATCTCATAGTTGCGGATGGCTTTTGTTTGTTGCAGAATGTGGGTGAGAAAATTATATTCTTCTGGATTCACCCAAATATGCAATTCTTCATCGGTGCGATCAATCACCTGAGAGCGAGAATAACCAAAAAACCGACAAAAGCTGGCGTTTACTTCGATGTAGCGTTTGCCCTGAACAGTAATTAAGGCAATTGGGTCAGGAGATGACCGGAAAGCTGACGCTAACTTTTCTTCAGAAGCTCGTCGCGCTGCTTCTGCGCGTTGGCGTTCTTTTGCCTCTAATACCAAGGATACTAAATTACCCAGAGAGCGAGCGAAATTTTGGTCTTCTAGCGTCCAATGATGAGTAATTCCCACTGCCTCCAGACATAAAACTCCTACGGTCTTTCCCTCCAACCTAACGGGTGTATCGAGTATAGAGGTGATGTTTAATCTTGAGTAAGACGCAGAAAATTCTTTAGTTCTGGGATCGGTATGAGCATCATCTGCAGCGATTGGTTGGTTTTGCTGCAAAGCTGCAAAATAAATTGGATAGTCTGCCGCTGCTAAGAAAAGTCCTTCGCTATGTTGATTGCGGCTGCCCTCAAATAGATCAAAACACTGGATTTTCATGCCTGTTTCGTCATACAGCCAGACACTAGCTCGTTCCATGCCAATATTCTTAACTGCTGTTTCTGTGATTATACTTAAGGCTGCTTTCAAATCACCCTGATAAAGCGTCTGATTTTGTGCCAATTGTGTCAGCACTAGATGATGATTGCGGAGTTTAATTGCGCTTTCTTGGAGTAATTTTTCTATACCTCTACGCTGTGTAATATTACTAGCAGTGCCTGTCATGCCTATAACGTGACCCTCTTCGTTGCGTAATGCGATCGCATTCAACATTAGATAAAGTAAGCTACCATCTTTAGCCACACAGGTAGTTTCATGCTGGAAGATAAACTTTCCCTGAAGAACACGCTCAAAGGCTACTTTATCTTGAGCAACTTGTGTTGGTGAGATGAAATCAATTAAGGCACGCCCGATCATTTCTTGGGGTTCGTAGCCATAAATCTGCTTGACTGCTGGATTGACAAAGGTAATTAGTCCATCAATGCTCACCGACCAGATCATATCCTGGGATGTCTCCACCAGGAGCCGATACTGACTTTCACTCTTCTTGAGGGCGGCTTCGACTACAAGGCGATCGCTTTGATAAACTTCTTTACAAAAGACTTTGTTAATGCTAACGGGAATTTCTTTAAAAATATCTTCTATTTGTCTGTTGCGAATATTTAACTCAACCGTAATCCGTTGACGCTCTTTAATTTCCTGTTGCAGTTGGTCATTTTTTTCTTTTAACTGTTTTTTCAATCTTTGGAGAGTGAGTTGATTTTGGACGCGCAATAAAACTTCTTGAGTTTGAAATGGTTGAGTAATATAGTCAATATTGCCTAAATTTAAAACGTTTATTTTTTCAAAAAAATCATCGAAAATTCCGAAAAGAATTATCGGAATCTCTTGAGTTTGATCGTTAGCTTTCAAATATTGACATACTTCATAATCATCCCTCTCGATCATGACAACATTTAGCAAAAGCAAATCCGGGGAAGAAGCGAGTGCCGTATTGATTGCCAATTCCCCAGAAATGACACTTTCTACCTGATAACCTTGGTGTTGAAGGATGTCTGATAAAAAATGTAAATTCTCTAAGTTGTCATCAACTAATAAAATTTTTATTTTTTGAGCATCCATATTAGTTAATAAGTTAATTTTAAATCAGGAATAATTTCTTGAATAAAACTGAACATGAAATCAGAAAGCAAAACTCTGTCACCAGATTGTAAATAAAATCATCGTCGCTTACAACCATACTTCAGCGCCGGGTGTATAGAAAAGTTGCAGATAAAGCAGGATAACTGTTTATATTATGTCCGCTTCATTACTTAATTAAATCCGAAGAATCCCAAACAGCTAAAGCTACGGTGTACACACAAGTCCTAAAAACCTAGCTTGATGAGGCTTAACTCGTTCCCAGTGTCCGCCTGGGAATGCATTGATTGAGTCTCTGACTCAATGTCTGACTGGAGGTAGCAGCCACTAATCAGTCATTGCCATGCTCTATATGGGAAGGAGATAATTGAGCTTTTTTCTACTTGTGTCTACACCGTAGTTCTCCGCATTGGGGAGACGCCAGACAGCAAGCTACGCGCAACGTCTTTGTCAATCTAACCCTTAGCATCGGGCTAGAGCTTCTAGCTACAAGCGAATTTAATTAAATTTACATTACATAATATAGTTTAATTTATGATTGCCTACTTACTTTGACATTAACTATTCTCAAGCTTTTGATCATTTTTTTGTTTGATACGGTAAATCCAATTTATATCTGTACGGTTTACCCAACTGTTTTTAGATTCTTATTTTATTAAATTACTTACTAGAGAGAAACAAAGCAAATAAAGCTCCTCTCTAAAAAACACCTCTAAAACTTTGTTTGATTACCCAAAATTGAATTAGAAAGTTAAGGAGATATTGAAATATGGCACTCATTCGTTGGGAACCATTCCGTGAAATGGAGATTCTGCGTCGTCAAATGGATCAACTATTCTCTGAGCTTACAGTAGCCGAGCGCGGTAACTCCGAGATTTCTGCATCACAGAGAACAGCGTGGGTTCCTGCGGTTGAATTACATGATAATGGTTCAGAGTTGCTATTAAGAGTTGAGATTCCAGGCGTGGAAGCTAAAGACCTCGATGTTCAAGTTACTCAAGATGCAGTTTCGATAGCTGGTGAGCATCGTTACGAAAAACATTCCCAATCTAACGATAAAGTTCATTCTGAATTCCGGTATGGCAATTTCACTAGAGTAATACCTCTGCCAACCAAAGTTCAGAATCAACAAGTTAAGGCAGACTTGAAAGATGGGATTTTAATTTTGACTTTACCCAAACTGGAGCAAGAGCAAAGCAAAGTCTTCAAAGTGAATGTAGGCCAATCTCAAAGTGCTACAGCTTCTATAGAAGCTGGGAATGGCAACACATAACCCAACATGACATCATAGCAAAGCGTTGAAACTGTTTGAGAAAACGTTCTATTTTCTCATTCAATGATTCCTATATCTTTGAAATAGGTAAATTTTGATAGAAACCCCAGCCAATAAGTTTAGCTGGGGTTTTTCTTTTTTTACCAAGCCCCGTTGGGGCGGGTGTAGGGGTGTAG
>CAXUOL010000429.1:0-6125 GCA_964252435.1 uncultured Nostoc sp. | reverse complement strand
GCTACACCAACAACCTAGCTGCTGTTCAACTAGCTGCCTGGTTTCATGATGTAGTGTATGACACTAAAGCTCAAGATAATGAAGAACGAAGCGCAGACTATGCTTTTGAATTGCTGAGTAATTTAGGTATTCCAGAAAGTACCATAGCTACTGTTACCCGTCTCATACTTAATACTAAAGACCACCAAGCTGCGGTGGATGACTGTGATAGCCAAGTTCTACTTGATGCAGATTTAGCGATTTTTGCTGCTAATCCAGTTGAGTATGCAGAATACACCTATGCTATTCGCCAGGAATATGGCTGGATGGCAGAGGCAGATTATATCACAGGTCGGCGGCAGGTTTTAGAACGATTTGCACAGCGATCGCATGTCTATTTTACGCCTTTAATGTCAGAGTTTGCCGAACCATCAGCCCGTGGCAATATCCAGGGAGAAATTCAGTCTTTAGGTTAATAATATCCGACCCTTTTTAAGGGTGACGTGTACTTAACGTCTGCCAGCGCCACGATGAGGTACTTCAGTATCTTGTAGCTTTTTTTTAGGTGCAAAGACTTCTTGATGTTGTTGCTGTTGAATTTTTTGCTGTGCAAATTTTACGCGGGTGCGAACTCCCAAATCGGCATCAGTATCGAATATTTGCTGAAGTTGATTTGTAATTCGTGACGCTTGATCGGGTAAAGTGACTGCTATGGCGATCGCTATTGTTTCTAAACTCGTCACTGCTGCGTAGCGCACTATCCACTCTGGATCTTGAGAAATTAGTAATAGTGCCTCTAATACCTGAGTCTGAACAGATTCTACTTTCTCAGCAGGTAGTTGCTGCCAGCGCAAAGTGCCTAATCCTCTGGCAGCTGCCCGCCGCACACTTAAGGAAAAATCAGTTTTTGCTGCCTCTAACAAGGTATCCAGCGCCCGAACATCACCAATTCCCGCCAAGGCTCGAATAGCCCAGGCTCTAGCACTGTAGTTGTAGTCATCAATTAGTTCCAATAGTGATGGTACTGCGACTTCCCCGATCGCAATTAGTCCATCTACTGCCGCCACTGCTGCCCCTGGATTGTT
This sequence comes from uncultured Nostoc sp., assembly GCA_964252435.1. Classification (GTDB taxonomy): domain Bacteria; phylum Cyanobacteriota; class Cyanobacteriia; order Cyanobacteriales; family Nostocaceae; genus Nostoc. The sequence goes on along the minus strand of CAXUOL010000429.1, from coordinate 5,061 downwards.
GTAGCCCAAAGCTGCAATCAGAGTGGGAACAGATTCCTCAATACCAGCTGCCGCTAACTCCTGAACTGCGTCTAGTAAGCGATCTGAGGAGTCTGCTTCTTCCACAGCACGGATTAATATTTGGGCAAGGTCACTGTTATTCATAATAATTTTTCAAGAGTCATTAAGGATTTGCCAATTGTAGCTTAAGTCCTCCGTAGTTGACATCATACATAAACCCCCTAGCCCTGATTTTGCAGTTGGGTTGGGGGTTTATGTGTGGTAAACATTTGCTTTAAACGTATTAATAACAACTAATTCCTGGAAAATTATGACTACAACAGTGAGTCCATCAAATTTATCACTTTAATCGCACCTGCTGACAAAGTGTTTGTTGCTGTGTGCTTAACTTGATATTCTAGTAATCCTTTAAGAGAAATTAACTTTAGACTATTTTCAGCAAGAGTTTGGGCGATCGCATCTGCTGCGGGTAAATATCCAATCGCTCCCAAGTCTGCTAACACTGCTCGACGCAATTGCAATTTATCTCCTGCCAGAGCTTTTACTAACCGTTCTCCATAAACTGATTCTTGGGTTAATTGATACATGGCTCGTGCGGCAGCATATTGCACCAATTCAATTGGATGCTCTAAAAATGGTTTTACCAAAGGGATGCACTCAGTTGCCCTCAAGGCTCCCAAGGCTTCTAAAATGGCTTCGTAGGGTTGAGATAAATCAGGCTGCTTTGATATCAGCTGCTCTTTTTGCAAACCTACTTTTAATAGCTCAATTAGGGCGGGAATACAAATCGGATCGCCCAGCGTTTCTAAGGATTGTGCCGCTGCTTCCCGGACATAAAAATCTGAGCAGTCTAAACACGCAATTAAAGGTGAGACTGCCTGGCAATCGCCAAGTTTCCCTAAAGCCCTAGCTGCGTTCCGTCGCAGAGGATATCCGCCTTCTGGTGTTTTGTCGGCTTCATCCTCTAACGCTTTAATTAATTTTGTAACCGCAGCTGTTTCACATATCCGAAACCTACCCAACCACCAGGCAGCATAAAATCGCAGACCTAAATCTGCACTCTCAAGATTAGCGATCGCTTGCTCTACTGTTAAAGATTCACCATCGCCAGAGTTACCTGTCGGTGATAAATCTTCAAATTTCTGTGGGCTAGAATTCATTTATGAAGAAGGAGGATCGCTTTGTTTGCTAGTTGTTTTAGCTTCAGCGTTCAATGGCTGAATGCTGACTATTTTGCCACCCAAGCGAGTAATTCGCTGCATTTCTTGATTCATCCGGTTCTCAGCTACTGTGAAAAACACAGTGGCACTAGAACGAATGGGATAGTTGGTTTTTTCAGTTTCTTCGCTTTGGCGCAGACCCACTACTTCATACCGAAAGTAGCGACTATTCGTTGTTGTACTACTACTAATTGCTCCAATCATAAAATTAATTCCCAATTCTAAATCGTCATTAGTCTTTTGCCCTTAATAATGACTAATGACTAATGACTATTGACAAATGACACTAAAGAGGTTTCACACTAGCTATTTTACCACCTTGTTTTACCACTCTCTGGAAGTAACTAGATAGTTCTTCATAAGGTATAACCACCGCTTGATTGACGCGGCGTGTGCTAGGATATCCAGCTCCAAAAACACCTGCTACTTCAATGCGGTAAAGTCTGCCTTCTTTACCAAAGGTTCCCGCACCACCAAAAGTGCTGTTGGGGGTAACGCCTTTTTCAGAAGCAACGTATGAAAAGCCTGATGGCCCGCCAGAGGGAGGAACAACGATGGATGCACTATTGCGACCTAGTTCGCTAGCAAGGCGAGAAGATTTGCCTTTGAGTTGGGAAGTATCGCTACTGGCATAGCCGCGATAAAGTTGGAATATCCGGCTAAATCCCACAGTTTTTTGTCCTGTTTGGGTTTTAAAGCCACGATAGTAAGGCACAATGTTTTCACCAAAGTTAGATTGATACTCTGGCGAATCAATATAAGAATCAATGTCGGCTTCATATCCCTTGGTTTGATACAAGTCTAAGTGATAGACGACATCAGACTCATCATAAGGGGCACGACCCAACAAATGTTTGTAGTTCAGTTCGATGACGCGAGTTTGAAAGTTGTCGTAGAAAAATTTGGATTTGTACAGTTCTGATTTAGCTAATTGACGCACAAACTCTTGCACTGTACTTTTGCCATCGCGCAGGATAGATTCAGCACTTATCAGGCGGTCAGATGTCAAGATGTAGTTGTTGCCCAAGACTTGACGATAGACGGCAGCAATTACTCTCTCAATGTCTTCTTTGGTTGCATTCGGACGCAGTTCCACAGGAGACTGATTGCTAAAAGGTTCTGTTCCCAGACGGGAAGCTGCTGTTGTAATAGCCATTGGTAATTTTCCTTTTGTAATTAGTAGTTGGAAAAATTAGGAGTTAGGAGTTAAGAGTTAGGAGTTAAGGGTAGGGATATAGTTAGGAATTTAAAACTCATAACTTCTAACTCCTCACTCCTCACTTCTAACTTCTCACTCCTAACTCCTCACTTAATTCCCCAGTCCCTATTTATACCGCTGTAATGCTAATAACCCTGCTGCCCTTGCGATTCAACTGCTGCAATTTACTAGAAAGTTGCTCGTAGGGTACGAGCAATTCCGCAGTACCGCGCCGTACTACAGTTGAGTTTGGGGAAGCTGCTTGTAGCACTCTGATCCGGTATGTTTCGCCGCGATCGCCTCTAGAAAGACCTGTAATGGCTCCAGCAGAGACTGGGTAAATGGGTGAAGCTAGATTCTTAGCCACTTCCCAAGTTAGCCGTCCTTGTTTTTGTCCTTGAGCGCGATCGCTATTGGCATAACCTCGATACAGTTGGAACAGTCGGCTATAGCCAACGTTTTTCTGTCCTACTTGACTTTTAAAGCCTCGATAGTAGGGCACAATATTTTCACCAAAACTTTCTTGATATTCTAATGAGTCAACGTAGGAATTAATCTCAGCTTCGTAACCTTGTGAGTTGTAAAGCTCAACATGGTACGAAATCTCTGACTCATCTTCTGGGGCACGCCCCAATAAATGCTTATAATTCAACTCGATAAACCGAGTTTGGGAGTTAGAGTAGAAAAACTTATCCCGATAGAATTCCGATTGAGCAATAGCTAGCACAAATCCCCGAACGGTGATTAAACCTTGCTGCAACAATGATTCTGCACTCTCTAGACGGTCTGCTTCTAGTAGATATGCATTACCCAAAACCTGACGGTAAGCCGCCCGGATAACCACTGCCACATCCGCTTCTGTTCTATCAGGGCGTAGTTCTACTGGTGCTGAATTTTCAAACGCTCCAATCCCTAATCTTGCTGCTTGTCCCAAAGCTGCCATCTTTAAACCTCCTCAGTTTTAACTGCAAAACTGAAAACTTTTTAGAAAATTTTTTCTAGTCTTTTAACAGTCTTTTTGAAATTGACACTCACCTTACCTAAAGTAAGGCGATTTTTAAGACATTGCTGCCTTAATATCCTGTTTCCACAGGTTACTAGGCTCACCCTAATGGTTTGGCAGTCCCTCAATGGGGGAGAAACCTCCAGACGTTTTCTTTTCTGCCAGACACTTGCGCGTAGCAAGATCCCCGTAGTGGACGCGGACTCGCTAACGTTGCGCTAGCGTCAAGGAAGAAGATTGCGCTCGCTGCCTCACCACATTTGCCATAAACGCGTAGTGATATCTCCTCACGTTATTTCGGGCGTATACTTTCCCCAGTCTGAGGGGTAGGTTTTTAAATCTTGTACTGACAAAAATATTGTGCCAATTGACGGTAGCTTAAAAAAGGCACTGGGTTGTGAATTTTCCCAAAGTTGTAGCAAGTACCGTGCTACGTCGGCAGCTTTCATCCCTGTTCTAAAGCAAAAAATACAGAACTACGTTCCTCTTTCTCCAGGGTTTTCAGCTAGCTTTTCTTAAAAAACTGCCCGGAGAGGTAAACAACTCATAGAACTTACTTGTCATAAGAGCTGATTTCCTCTCCGGGCTAAAGAAACACTCTAGCTTAGAGTATTGATTACATAGTCAATGTAGGAATTTGCTTCAACAGCTGGATCGCCGCTCAGACCGTGGTTAGCTTTGATGTACTTGAGAGCTTCAATGTACCAGCTAGGAGACAGATCAAAAGTGCGGTTGATTTCAGCCAAGCCAGAAATCAAGAAATCATCCAAGGGGCCTGTGCCACCAACAACTAAAGCATAAGTGATAATCCGCAAGTAGTAGCCGACATCACGTACACACTTGCCTTTACCGCGTGCATCAGCCGCGAAGTTGGGGCCTTGTTGTTGAGTGGTGTAAGGGTACTTGTTATACACCGCTTGAGCAGCACCTTCGGTCAAGCGTTGAGCATTGGCGCTCAAAGCTTTTGCTGCTTGTAAGCTAGCTGGTGCTTGGCGGAAGCGACCAAAAGCAACTTGAATTTCGGTGCTGCTGAGGTAGCGTCCTTGAGAATCAGCCGATGCAATTGCTTCAGTTAGAGGTGTTTTTGTCATTTTGGTATTTCCCTTTTACAAACGTTTGCTTGAAATTTTGTTTTGTCCTATGGACAATTATTTAGTCAACACCAGCAAATCTTGCTTTGCTTAAGCCACAGCAGCAGCAGCACGATCGAAATAGCTAGCTATTTCAGATGACAAAGCACTGCAATCGCCTCTGGTGATATTGTTTGTATCGTTGACAATTGCCAAAGAAGCTTGTTTCAGCTTTTGAATACCAACTGCAACTGAAGCTCCTGGAGTTCCCAATGCTAAGTAGGTTTCCCGCAATCCATTAAGGGCACGATCATCTAGGACGCTGGAATCGCCAGCAAAGATAGCGTAGGTGATATAGCGAAGAATGATGTCCAAGTCTCTGATACAAGCAGCTGCACGACGGCTGGTGTAAGCATTACCACCGGGAGTGATCAATTGGGGTTGTTCTGCCCACAAATCACGAGCCGCAGCAGCAACAAGAGCTGACGCATTGCTGGTAATACGGTTAACAGCATCTGCACGCTTGTTACCATCTTTGACTAGTTCGCTCAATGCATCCAATTGTGCATC
>CAXUOL010000428.1:0-6133 GCA_964252435.1 uncultured Nostoc sp. | reverse complement strand
GCGTCCGCAAGCTTGAGGCGATCGCATGATTCATACTTCGATTCAGCAACGCCAACTCTCTTATATCATGATTGCAATTTTAAAATTTCAGGGGAGAAAGTAGTAGATAAGTAAATTTTACTCATCTACTACAGGTAGAGTTAGGAGACAATTTGCATATGTACAACATCTTGATATGGGAAAAATTAGAAATTACAGCGGTCTTAGTTGAATAGATTAGAAAGGTTTGGAGAGAGGTATGGGCGTAATCTATTCATTTAAATATTGCTATAAAAGTGAAATTTTTGAGAATAAATTTCTGTTAATATGATTAACTTTTAAAAAAGGTAGCAGATGGGTAGAAATTACCCCTCTGCTACAAGCAAACGGAGGTATAAACTTGATTATTTAATTGGCATGAACCAATTCTTGAGGTGCTGCGGCATCATATTCTACAGCCTTAACAAATTCCTTGAGGACGTCTTTGAGTCTTTGCTCAATTTCCTCATCTAATAGCACGCTGTCATCAGCTTGTCGTTGAATTTGTTTGTCTACCGCATAAATAGTGGCTAGGATATGCCGCGCTCCTAATTCAGATAACACAGGTTTTAGGGCATATTCAATTGCCAATAAATGAGCGATCGTTCCACCCAGAGCAATTGGTAAGACGGGTTTACCTGTTAATGATTTTTGTGGCAGCAAATCTAGAAATGTTTTTAGCACTCCTGTGTAAGCAGCTTTGTAAATTGGGGTGGCAATAATTACACCATCTGCCTTTGCTAATAAAGCTTTTGGCTGTTCTAAAGCTTGGCTATCGTATCGTCCAAAAACTAAATCTTCAGCAGGCAAATCCCGAACTGAAATAATATCTACGTGCAAGCCTTCTTGTTGTAAAAGCTTGGCAGTGTATTCGACAACACCATAGGTTCTAGATGGATGGGTTGGACTCCCTGCGATCGCTAGAATATTTGTCATTCAATTAAACTCCCAATTTCTAAAGCGGGTTCAGTATGTTTTGCAGTTTTGGTCTTCATCGCTGATGCTGTGTTGACCTGATCACTGAGAAGTTTATAGGGACGACGCAAACTCATACTCTCTACTTCCCAAATGTAGCCATGAATAACTACATCTTGGGGAATTAAAGGAGAATTACGCAATAATTCCACCTGCTGTGTGCAGATTTCATCCACATCGGTAAAGGTTTTGATCCATTTGGAAAAAACGCCTTTTGGTAGCTTTAATTCTGGCAAAGCAGGATCAACACTAACTTGATCTACGTCAATACCTTGATTTCGCAATACCTCACTGAGAAAGTCTCCTGATGCTGTCATCATGCCACATTCGGTATGATTAATGACGATGATTTCTTTGGTGCCAAAAAACTGTGTAGTTAACATCGCTGATCGAATCGCATCATCTGTAACTAATCCCCCAGCATTACGGAAAATATGAGCATCTCCTTCACCAATTCCTAATGCTTTCTCCACTGGTAAACGTTCATCCATGCAAGCTAGCACCCACAAGCGTTTATTGTTAGGTACTCCCAATTGACGACGTAATGCCCACGCTTCTTTTTCTGAGATTTTTTGGTCGATTTGTTGGTGCAGCATGGCTATTAATCTCCTAGTTCATAATTACTAGGATATTGACGTTGTTCTTTCTTGAAGCTTTTGCTTAGGGAAATCTTCATTTGCCACAATCTCGCCAAATGGACTTAAGACATGTTGCTTCTCCACTGCGGGTAAATTATCTAAGGGCAAATGGGGAAATAGAAGTTCTGCAACTCGATAAGCTTCCTCTAGGTGAGGATAGCCAGAAAGGATAAAAGACTCAACACCCAAAGAAGCGTATTCTAATATCCTAGCCGCTACGGTTTGGGGATCTCCGACTAAGGCTGTTCCTGCACCACCCCGCACTAAACCGACTCCCGCCCACAGGTTCGGGCTGATCTCCAATGCCTCACGATTACCGTGGTGTAATTGAGTCATCCGTTGTTGTCCAACTGAATCCATTCGAGCATAAGCTTTTTGGGCTTTAGCGATCGCCTCATCATCTACATACTTAATCAATTGATTCGCCGCATCCCAAGCTTCACTCTCGGTTTCGCGCACAATCACGTGTAGGCGAATCCCAAACCGCAAAGTTCGGCCTGCTGATAAAGCAAGTCTGCGAACTGCTGCAATCTTCTCGGCTACTTGCGCCGGTGGTTCGCCCCAAGTTAAATAAACATCTACGTGCTTGGCAGCAATTTTTTGAGCAACAGGAGAGGAACCGCCAAACCACAAAGGCGGATATGGCTTTTGAACAGGTGGAAACAGTAGTTTCCCATCTTGGATATTAAGATAGTCGCCCTGAAGATTGGCTTGTTCACCACTAGCGATTGCTCGCCATACTGTTAAAAATTCATCTGTTAATTCATAGCGCTGATCGTGATCCAAATGCAAGCCATCTCCCGCCAATTCTACGGGATCGCCACCTGTCACGACATTAATCAACAAGCGTCCCCCAGAGAGGCGATCAAAAGTCGCCGCCATCCGCGCTGCAACTCCAGGCGATACCAAGCCGGGACGAATCGCTACCAAAAAACGCATCTGTCGCGTCAGTGATACCAACGTTGAAGCTACAATCCAAGCATCTTCGCAAGAGCGTCCTGTAGGCAGCAATGCCCCTGTATAACCAAGGTCATCCACCGCTTGGGCAATCTGCCGCAGATAAGGAAAGCTTACTGCCCGTCCGCCTGTAGCAGTTGCAAGGTAACGTCCGTCGCCGTGGGTTGGGATGAACCATAGTAGCTGCATGAATCCTGTCCTTTTAAACTACGGTATTTTTATCTAAATACCGTATTTTGTTCTTCGGTTTAGAGTATCACATATTTTACAAAACTAAGCAAGAAAATTTCTGACAATTCCAGTATTTCTATCAGATCAATGTATATTAAGGCATATTTAATAAGCTGGCGATCGAAAAAATCAGTAAAGAAAAAACTTTTTCGCCAAGAGCGATCCGGTTTATTTCGTGTTATTTTGGAAATCTGTCTGATATGGTTTTAGTATATTTAGTTAATAAAATAATAGCTCATGGAAAAAATAGAAAATTATTATCAATCGACAAGATTATTAGATGATATAATCAAATCAAAAGATGATAGTTGTAATGAGATTCATGAGAAAGTTTTAATTGATGAGATATTTCCCGAAGATTTTGCTGATAATTTATCACAATTAGAGTCTTTCAACAAACATCTTGCCCGCCCTAATACTTATTTACATAAATGGTGGGCACGTCGTTGTGGCTCAACATTTCGTACAATTTTAAAGCAATTTGTATCCGATCGGGCGTTGCAAGATTATTATTCTCCTGGTGGACTAGAAGGAAAAGTTATACTCGATCCAATGATGGGAGGCGGCACTACTTTACATGAAGCTATTCGGCTAGGAGCAAGAGTAATTGGTGCAGATATTGATTTAATTCCTACTTTACAAGTAAGAGCAACATTATCGAAGATTGAACTTAATGAATTAAAAGATTCATTTAAAGATTTCTTCAATAGTCTCTACAAAAAAATAGGGCATTACTTTCATACTGAGTGTCCTTGCTGTCATGAAACTGTTGACTCTCAATATACTTTGCATGGACTGCGTAAAAAATGTTTATGTGGAGAAGTTATACAGATTGATCAGTATGAAATCCGTCATGAAACTGATAAAGTTTTTAGAATTTGCCCAAACACTTATAAGGTTGTAAGTACCCATAAAACCTCTGAAAATTTTTCTAATAATCCACGTTTAATTACTAAAAAAGAAAAATCATGTCCGATATGTAAGCAAAAATATCAAGATATATTTGAGCTTCCCTTTTACAAACGATATGTACCACTAGTAGTAGTTGGTACATGTCCTCAACATGGTCAGGACTTACGCACTCAGATCCCCCAACCCCCTTAAAAAGGGGGCTTTAGAAGTTCCCCCCTTTTTAAGGGGGGCTAGGGGGGATTTAGGTTTCAGGCTTCAGTGCGTAAGTCCTAATGGTTTGTTTTTTCGAGAAGTAGGAAGTTTTGATTTACAGCGAATTCAGGAAGCTGAACAGCAAAGGCACACTTTAGATTTTGGAGATTTAGAAGATTTTGTTATTAGAGAGGGGCCAAAATCCAAAGACCTTCTCAAGCGTGGTATAAAATCTTATCTTGAGCTTTTCTCTGCTCGGCAAGTTCTATATCTTTATCATTCTATAGAACTTATTCGTCAACATAATAGTGTAACTGCACTAAATCTAGCTTTGCTCGTTTCAACTTCACTTGAATTTAATGCAATGCTTTGTGGTTATAAAGGTTGGATGAAACGCCGCCCAGGTGCTATTCGCCATGTTTTTGGACTTCATGCTTACGTCTTCCAATATACAGTTGCTGAAAATAATCCAGTTTCTCTCAAAAAATCCTCCGGTAACTTACAACTCTTGTTCCACGATCGAATTATTCGCGGAAGAGAATGGTCTATTGAACCAATTGAAAGAAAAATCGATTGTAAAGGTAAAACTTATCCAGTAAAAATTATTGGAGAAACAGATGCAGGTACAGAAGTTTTTGAACAATCTTCTCTTAATAAAGATCAGACATTTTTACTTATTCATGGTGATTCTAGAAAACTACCAATTGCAAGTCAATCTGTAGATATTATAGTTACAGATCCACCATATTATGACAGTGTACAGTACAGTGATTTGGCTGTATTTTTTCGAGTTTGGCTTAAGCGTTTGTTACCTAATGAAGCGAACTGGCATTATGACGACCGATTAAGTGCAGTTGCTATTAAATCTGGCGATAATGATACAAATTTTTTAGCTATAATGTCAGAGATTTTTCTGGAATGTGCAAGAATACTTAAATCAGAACAGGGAAGATTAATTTTTACTTTTCATCATTGGGATTCAAATGCATGGGCAGAGTTAACTATCTCTCTGATGAAAGCAAACTTTCAGTTACAAAATTCCTATGTTGTATTTTCAGAAAATCCCATCTCAGCCCATATTAATAATTTAAAATCTATTAAACATGATGCTATTCTTGTACTTGCACATAAAAGTCAAATATGTAATAGAAAGTGGGAATCTTTAGAATCAATTGATACTACTGATAGTGAAATGTTTTGCCGCCAATGCAGCAAGGCTTTAGGTTGGTTATTAAAAAGTGTTTGTTCCCCTAAGCAGGTTTGTGAAATCTGGAAAACGCTTATACAAACATAGAAATATTATGGAAAAAAAACGAGGTAAACGTCCATCTGAAATTTTTGGTTTTCCTATTGATAATCAAAGTCTAGAAGCTCAAGAAATACAACAAAAATTTTTGTGTCCATTCTCTCAAACTACTTGCTCAAAACGTAGTCAACGAGTTACCTATCCTTTTGGTGTTTGTTCAATAGAATCTAACAGTAGATTTTTTGCTACTTGCCCAAATCGCTTTCGTGAAAAAGGAAGTATTGATAATGTTCCTCGTGTAATAGAAGATATTGCACTTCATTACTTTGGAAGTTTTGATAATCTAATTATTTTTCCTGAAGTAGGACTTCCAGGTGTTGGAACAATAGACTATGTTTTAGTACAGCATAAGCCAATGACATCTGAGGTAAAAGATTTTGTTGCTATCGAATTTCAATCTGATTCTACAACTGGTACAGGTCAGATTGTACAGGGTATAGTAGATTTTTTTAATGGAGTTGATATTAGCTAGCCAAAAAAATTACAATTTTGGCTTAAATACTTATGATACGATTAAACGTTCTATGACTCAATTTTTTAATAAAGGTATTGTTTATGAAAAATGGGGAGTAAAGGGTTACTGGGTAATTCAAGAGTATATTTATAAAAATCTCACTAGTCGCTATGGATTATCCCAAAATACTTATTCATCAGAATATGCGTGTCGTTTTGCTTTGTATGATTTGGTGCAATCATGTGATATTATCACCCTTGAATCTAAAGATATTATTTCAGTTAGTGTAGATGCTATTTATCAAGCAATGCGTAATAACCCTTCATTACCTGAAAAAGAAGTTTTTATCACTATTTTAAATAAAAAATTACAAACTAGGATTCGTTTAGACTTAATTTACAGCTATTTTCAGGTAAATAGACCACGCGGTAGGGGCGCAATGCCTTGCGC
>CAXUOL010000427.1:0-6148 GCA_964252435.1 uncultured Nostoc sp. | reverse complement strand
GTTCAGAACACAAGTCTATTCGTTCAGAACACAAGTCTATTTGTTCAGAACACAAGTCTATTCGTTCAGAACACAAGTCTATTTGTTCAGAACACAAGTCCATTTGTTCACAACACAAGTCTTTGAGACACCCTAGAAAGATAAGTTTAGTCAAAGGTGTGCATTGATGTCCATTGGTGTAAACTTAAGCCAAAACCTTTTTAAAATCTCGTTTCTAGCCTCTGGCTAGAAATGCTACTCTTGGCGGCTCTGCCGCGAGTTCGGGAGGCAGAGCCTCCCATTAGGCATTCCCAGTCGGAGACTGGGAACGAGATAAACGAGATAATCTGCTAAAAGCTTTTTCTAGACTGACTTTAACCTTAAGTTGACACCAATGATTGATGTCACGCAAAAAAATCAAAGTATTAAGAAAACCTATAGGTCGGTTTCTACAATAGCGTTACACTCTATAACGGACTAAGCCTTTATGTAGATCCTGTAGCGCCTGATGAACCTAGCCGATATCCTCAAAGACTCAAACTACAAACTGTCTCAGTTTACTGCGGCGGAAATTGAGCAGTTAGAGCAGAGCATTACTCTTAAAGCAACCAAAAGTGGCGAAGTGCCTTATATCGTTTGTTTGGTGCGTCAGAAGGCAATTAAGCTTACGCCAGAGGAAGCAATTCGGCAGCTATATTTACAGGTTTTAAATGAACGCCTACACTATCCTTTCAGTCGCATTCAAGTCGAGTATGGGGTGAACTTTGGGCGGGAGGTGAAGCGGGCAGACATTGTGGTGATGGACAAAGATCGTCCGAACACAGTCTACATGATTGTAGAGCTAAAGAAGCCAAAGCTAAAAGATGGCAAAGATCAGCTTCGCTCTTACTGCAATGCCACGGGTGCGCCGATCGCAGTTTGGACAAATGGCGAGCAAATTTCTTACTACCAGCGCAAAGATCCCAATTATTTTGAAGATATCCCCAGTCTGCCTAACGCTAATCAAACTCTAGCAGATATTCTTCAGATCAAGTTTACCCTAGAAGACTTAATCGCTAATGACAAGTTAGTGAAGGAGAATAAATCCCTCAAAACCCTAATCGAAGAAATGGAAGACGAGGTGCTAGCGAATGCTGGGGTAGATGTATTTGAGGAACTGTTTAAGCTGATTTTTACGAAGCTCTATGATGCTATATCGAAATTGGCAATCTCAGTGGAGAAGGCTTTGCTAATAGTGAAGTGGTGGCTATGGAAGAAGCCCCTAGTCGAGCGCAATGGTTTGTCAAAACTAACGATGTAATTACGTCAACAGTTCGCCCGATTCGCAGACTTTCAGCCTTAATTGAATCCGAGCAAAATAACTACATTTGCTCGTCTGGTTTTGCTGTTCTCAAAACAACCAAAATTGAGCCAGAAGTTTTACTGGTTTATTTGCGATCGCCTATTGTCTGCGAAATTCTGGATCTTCATACAACTGCCAGTATGTACCCAGCAATCTCAACTGAGGATTTATTGAAGATTCCAATCACTTTACCGAAAGAATCTACTCGTCAAAAAATCACACAAAAGGTCAGGGAATCTCGCAAAGCACGGGAGCAATCCAAGCAACTGCTAGAAATCGTCTGATTTACTATGTCAAGACAGCAACGGGAATTATTTTGCTGACTAGTAAAATCTGAACAAGTCGATATTGCCGCAGATGACATTCAGAGCATCATTACAGAATCGGATTAAAATGTGAGCAGAATATTGTGTTTATCTCAACTCATACCTATGCAAATTACCCTTAACCTTGATGAATCTCTCCTTAACGAAGCCTTACAACTCACCAACTTCACTACTCAAGAAGAACTAGTGAATTTTGCTCTGCAAGAACTTGTGCGTTTACGAAGTGACTCTTCTGGAACATCGCACCGCAAGAGAAACCTTTTCGACCTTGCTGGACAAATTCAGTTAGTCCCAGACTTTGACCACAAAGCCCTGCGCGAGACTCATCATGCTGCTGATTGATACATCAGTTTGGATAGTCGTCTTCCGCGATCGCAACGGTCAAGTTCGCCAGAAGCTTGAAACTTTGATTGCTAATCAGGAAGTTTTACTCACCCGATTCACTCAGCTTGAATTGCTTCAAGGTAGCCTGAATGAGCAAGAATGGACTCTCCTCTCTACCTACCTCGAAACACAAAATTATATTGAACCCTCGATTCATTCTTGGCAAGCGGCTGCTCGTATTTACTATGATTTGCGCCGCCAAGGGCTTACTGTTCGCAGCCCAATCGATTGCTGCATTGCTCAAACTGCTCTAGAGAATAATTTGCTTCTGATTCACAACGATCGCGACTTTGAAACCATTGCCCAAGTAAGACCGCTCCAACACCTTCGCTTTCAACCTTAAGTGCGATCGTCGATCCCCCGCAAACTCTCAAAATAAAGTTTTAATGCTGTAGGATGAGGGGCAGATAAAATATAGAAAGTGCTGTGAGTGAAACCGTCTATATTGAAACCAGTGTTATTGGTTATCTGACAGCCAGATCAACCAAAAACCTGATTATTGCTGCCAATATTGAAACAACGCGGGACTGGTGGGAATTTCGTCGAAACGACTTCATTCTTTACACTTCTGAGGCTGTTTTAGACGAAGTAGCTAAGGGAAATACAGCGATCGCCACTCAACGACTGGAGATTTTGCGAGACTTTCCTTTGTTGGCATTGAACCAAGCTGTACAAAGTTTAGCTATTCAATTCCTTACCCGGAGTAATCTGCCTCCGAAAGCAAAGATAGACGCGATTCACATTGCCGCCGCAACTGTCCACGGCATGGATTATCTGTTAACTTGGAATTGTAAACATATTGCTAATGCTCAAATCCAGGGTAAGTTAGCCGAGATTAGCCTTGATTTTGGCTATGTATTGCCTATCCTTTGCACACCCAACGAACTAATGGGATATTAGGTCATGTGGACAGATGAGATTGTCGAAGAGATCCACCAAATCCGTGAAGAGTATGCGAAGTCTTTAAACTATGATTTAGATGCAATATTTGCAGACCTACGCAAGAAGGAAGCAAAAAGCGGCAGAAAAGTCGTGAACTTGTCGCGAAAGCCCGGTATAACAACACGTTGGAGCGGACTAGCGAAAGATATTAATGGGGATGCAAAGGATACTATATGATTTCTGTGCAATCACCCCTCTCGTTTTCATGCCGACAAATGATTCTGAACTTCAAGCTCACGCTCAAAGAATTCTGGATGCGATCGCCTTGATTCTTTTTGAACAATGCCAACCCTTGACTCGTGATTTTGCGAGCATTCCGGCTCGTCCTGGCATCTATGCAATCAGGCACAGGACTGACGGATTGCTCTACATCGGTAAAACCAAGAGCTTACGGGGGCGTTTCAGTGGTGGACATAAAGCTTTTTTATGGGCGTGGCTCGATAAGTATAACGATGAAGATGTGCGAATTGCAGTGCAATTCATTTCATATTGGGAAAACCCTACGTTACTATTGGAGCTAGAAGCCATTATTTTAAGAGCCACCGAACCTCCTTACAACGTCCAAATTCCAACCGAAGGGTAGTAAAGCGATGCAAGCAAAACTCCAAGAGCAACTTTCCCCCAACGATGCCGAAGTTATTTTAGGATGCTTACCTGAACGAATTCGCGCCGCTCTTATTGCTCGTGCTACTGAAATTGAATATCCAATCGAAGCAGTTATTGAGATGGCAATTGCAAGTTTTCTCGACACAGAGGCGTTGGGTTTTGCAGACTGCAAGCCAGGGCGTGGACAATAAAACCGTAAATTGGGTCTAACAACAGCTTAATCGGAAGATTAGAAGCCGACGAAAAACGCGTAGGCGTAGCCCGCACTTCTCTACGAGACGCTGCGCGAACGACAAAGCTCAGTGACCACCGCAGGCATCGCTTGGAAGAAAAACAGAATTTGTTATGCTTGACATCAAGTTATAATTTCTGCTCTCACGACTGAAGTCTCAGCAGTGGCATGAATACAGAAGCCCAATTTTTCGCAGACTCTTTGCATTGCTTAATAAGGTACACGCATGGCCAAAGGTGACAAAATAAACTTTTCTACCCCTAGCGGTTTCCCAGAATTTCTTCCTAGCGAAAAGCGTCTAGAATTACACTTGCTAGATATCATCCGTAGAGTTTTTGAAAGCTATGGATTTACGCCCATTGAAACACCTGCTGTAGAACGTTTAGAAGTGCTGCAAGCTAAAGGAAATCAAGGCGACAATATCATTTATGGAATTGATCCCATCTTGCCACCAAATCGCCAAGCCGAGAGAGATAAATCAGGCGAAACTGGTTCGGAAGCCAGAGCTTTAAAGTTTGATCAAACAGTTCCTTTAGCGGCGTATATTGCCCGTCACCTGAATGAATTAACCTTTCCCTTTGCTCGTTATCAAACCGATGTAGTTTTTCGGGGAGAACGCGCGAAAGATGGGCGTTTTCGTCAGTTTCGTCAGTGCGATATTGATGTAGTTGCTCGTTGTGAACTCAGCTTGCTCTATGATGCTCAAATGCCTGCAATTATCACTGAGATATTTGAAGCAATTAATATTGGTGATTTTCTGATTCGCATTAATAACCGAAAAGTCCTTACTGGTTTCTTTAAATCATTGGGAATTGCCGAAAATCAAATTAAATCCTGTATTAGTATTGTTGATACTCTCGAAAAAATTGGTGAAGGTAAAGTAAAACAAGATTTAGAAAAAGAAGGAATTTCAGGAGAGCAAGCTCAAAAAATAATTGAATTTATTAAAATTGACGGTTCGGTTGATGAAGTCTTAGATAAGCTCAAGCACCTTGCTCAAAATCTTCCAGAAACCGAGCAATTGAGCTTAGGAGTTACCGAATTAGAAACGGTAATTGTAGGGGTGCGTAATCTCGGAGTCGCTGAAAACCGTTTCTGTATTGATTTATCCATTGCGCGTGGTCTTGATTACTATACCGGCACAGTTTACGAAACAATCCTATTAGGACATGAAACTTTAGGTAGTATTTGTTCAGGCGGGAGATATGAAGAATTAGTCGGGGTATTTTTGGGTGAGAAAATGCCTGGTGTCGGCATTTCTATTGGCTTAACTCGTTTAATTAGTCGTTTGTTAAAAGCTGGGATTCTTAGTACGTTAGCTGCTACACCTGCCCAAGTGATGGTAGTGAATATGCAAGAAGATTTAATGCCTACTTATTTAAAAGTTTCTCAACATCTGCGTCAGGCGGGAATTAATGTGATAACTAATTTTGATAAGCGTCCTTTGGGTAAACAATTTCAATTAGCAGACAAGCAAGGAATTCAATTTTGTGTAATTATTGGTTCTGAAGAAGCAGCAGTGCAAAAGTCATCGCTCAAAGATTTGAAAACAGGCGAGCAAGTAGAAGTGCTATTAGAAAATTTGGCTGAGGAAGTTAAAAGAAGACTTAAGTAGGTAGGCATAATTAAACATAAAGTTAAATCCTAGTTTGTAGTGAGCGATTCATCGCTCAAAGCAAGGATTATTAGGACTAAAGTCCTTACTACAAACTTTAATTTATTTACGTCTAGCTACTTACCTAAAAGTTGATTTATAAAGTAGAGACTGTCTATTGCAATCTGCCTCATACACCCTACTTATTTGGAAGTCATTTATGAGTTTGTCGGATATTCCTAATCTCTGGGTTCCTTTAGCACTTTTAGGTTTAATTGTTATGGCTGCTGTATTTTTCAGCCGCAGCAACTGATATTTAAAGCATTACAGTAGAGGTAAAGGTTCAGTTGTATGTTTATACCCAATACAATCCATTTGCCCCCAGGTGCGGTAGTACGCCTACCCGGAAGTTGGCAAGATTATCAAGCATTGAATGAACAACTAGGCGATCGCTACACTGTTGAAACCAGTAGCCGTTATTTCCCTAACATTAATGTCTCAGAAGTAGTCACAGAGTCTCTAAAAATTGCCTACGAGCGCAATACTAGCGCTGCTATTCGAGAATTACGGCGGAAATTGACGAGTGAGAATTAAATATTTTGATTTTGCAATCACAGACAATCTTCATTAACTACGCCTACTTGGTACGATAAAGTACAGAGGATCGCAACTTACTTTCAAGTAAATAGAATCCCCAGAGGTTTCCCCAGATAAATACTGTGTCCCAAACTCTAGCAGAAGAC